>NZ_JBXWRZ010000031.1:0-38805 GCF_059613165.1 Ruegeria sp. BHSB172 | reverse complement strand
CTTCAAGTCGGACCGGGCCGCCGCACTTGCCGAGTGGCGGGGTCTCTGCGCCGATTAAGGGACAGCCATTCTGTCCATGTGGAGACCGGTTAGCATTCGTCTGGCAGCACCGCGGGGCCCGGGACCAGTGTGACGCGATCCGTTTGGATGCTTTTGTGCTCGCCGCGCTGGAGAATGCCTTTCGCGACCCCATGCTCGTCAATCAGCATGCGCCGCAGGCCGAAGCCGGGCGGACCGCCTTGACGATATCCGAGTTCGATCAGTCTGCATTGGCCTGTGAAGACCTTCTGCGACAGCTCGCGGCTGTATTCTCCGGCCATGGCGCGCTTGACGCCTTTGACGATCGTTGAGACCGGGCTGCCATCGTTCTCGAACTGCTCGGCGCAATAGATTACGGAGATGCCGGCGCGCTTGCAGATGTATTCGTAATAGGCGCTTTCGTCCGCATCCTGAAACCGACCCCAGCGGCTGATATCGTAGACGAGCACCGCTTCGAAATCGGCTTTGCCGGACTGAATATCGTCGATGAGCTGCTTGAGCCCATCGCGGCCTTGGATCCTTAGACCGCTCTTTCCCTCATCCGAATAGGTGCGGACGATCTCGATCCCGCGCTGCTCAGCGTAATGCGCGATCGCGTCCGACTGGTTCTCGGTCGAATAGCGTTGGTGCTCGGTCGACATCCGGACGTATTGAGCGGCGCGCCGAGGCTGCGCTCCCCTTGGCGCCATTGCGCCTCCGTCATGTCCGTACCTCCAGCTCAAGAACCGAGCCTTTCATTTTTCGCCTTCGGCAAGTCACGGGAAATGCCTGTGATTCCATGGGGCCGAAGCATAGACGCGGAGGTTCGGAAAAATGTTTCCTAAGATGGGCAAGACTTTTCCAGATGACGACGAGAGGAAGGTCGATCGATTAAAATACCAAATGGCAATTGCAGCCGCGCTGAAGCGGGAGCTCGGCGGATCTCATCGGGCGATCAAGATCGTGATGCGCTGGACGGGTGTCTCGGAGCGAACAGCCAAGAACTGGCTCGCGGGCTCCCACGGTCCGGCTGGAGAGCATCTGGTCGAGCTCATGCGGAATTCGAACGAGGTGTTGGCTGCGGTGCTTGTGTTGGCCGGACGAGGCGAGTTGAAGTTTGGGGCGGGACTTCACGAAACTCGCGAAACCCTTCTTCAGGTGCTCAATGTCTTGGACGGCCTTCTCGGAACTTCCGAGGCAGGGGCTGGTGAAAACGAGTAGGCGGTGTTTCGTGCCGGTGGCGCGGTACTCCTGAGTAGAGCGACGTTCGGTTCGAAGTCGCTTCGCTCGATCCAAACCGAAGAAATTCAGAAAGTTAGAAATTTGCCCGGAGTTCGCCGGGTGTTCTCGCGTGCCGCCATTTTAGTAGAGACTGGTTCGCATTGGTCTCCCAGAACCGCCACTCATACCTGTCTCACTCCATTGATACTTTCTGTCCCGGATTTCTGTCGAGACTTCAGCGGTTTACCATAGCCGTTCACAAAATCATGGGTGAACGATAGCGGGCCAATCCGGGTGTCGATCGTTTCCTGTGCCATAGCACCTCCCATAGCGAGGCTTAGGGCAACTGCGGACGAAGAAAGAAGCTTGTGCATGGTGCAACTCCTAAAAAAAAACCGAAACCTTTCGGGCGCGCCGTCGCGACGCGCCCATGGACGTTTTGAGGTTCATTCGACCTTCACGAGGTCGTCCGGCTTCCACGTCTGATCGTAAAACGGCAGTTCCGCGCCGTAGAGTCGAAGGATCGCCATAAAGTTCCGACCGGGCACCGTTTGGATGAAGTTGGTGTCGGCCACACCTTCTGGCTGTTCGGGGCCAAACCAGATGTCAATCGATCCATCCTCGTTGGTATCGACGTCATAATAGCTGTTTGTTGACGGCAGCAACTGTTCGGTTTCAGGCATCGTGCCATCGGTTAGGTTGTAGGCGGTCACGGCCCAGAAGTTGGCCGCGGGCGGGTTGGGGGGCAGATGCATCCGGTACGTGTTGGAGCCGTCGAGGAAATTCCCGTCCACGTCGCGCACCGTTAACGGATACTTCGAGCCCGAACCGATTGAGCGCTGGACCATGGCAGGTGCCGAAGAGTAGGCGTACATGAAGAACCCGGCCCTCTGATCAACGTCGAGATAAGTGTCCTGCATCCACTCGGCGGTCGCCGCGGCCCAGGCGCGCTCGTATTGGCGATCGTCATAGTAGAGATGCCGCCCGTCGTCGCGACCGAGCTGTTTGGTGGCGAGGATCATTTTCGGGGCCGTCTCGACCGCCCGGAGCAGGATCTCCTGCTGGCGTTCGGTCGGTTCGAAAGGCTGGCCCTTGACGATGCCGATGGAGGCCAGGACGCCTCGCAGCTCCGGGTCGATCGCCGTCACCGGCTCGTAGTCGACGAATTCCTTGAGCTTGGTCCAGAACGCGTTGTCGACCGGGTACATCATGTCGACGCGCTGGCCGCTGGCGTTCGGGAACTCCATCGGCAGCACGTTCTTCTCCTCCGCCCAGAGCGGGTAGATCCGGGTCTGTTCGGCCAGCGCTACCGCCGGAGCGGGGTCCGGAACGCCGTCGCCCTCGGCCATGATCGTGCGGAAGAAGAGGAAGACGTTGTAGGTCGAGGACTCGAAGGTGAAGTAGTTGTCGGGCACGTGCCCGTCGTAGTTCGGGGGCAGCAGGAGGTAGAGCCCGCCGCGCGCCCGGTCCGGTCCACTGGCGCCCACGTCTGTGAGGGTGCGCTGGAAGAAATCGGTGAACATGCCGATCACGTTTGGCGGCGCCGCGACCACAAGCGGGCCGGTTTCCTTTAGGTCCAGGTAGGACATCGAATAGATCACGTCGGCGTTGGGCGTAGGGACCCATGTCCGGCTGTCCATCCGGTCCTTCCAGATGGGCAGCACGTTGTAGCCTTCGCCGAAGGCGGCTTCCGACCCGTCGCGCATTCCGATCGTGTTCACGGCTGGCAGCATCGTCATGTAGGCGTGTATCGCGCGCTGATAGTACAGTTCGTCGCGGAGCTTCTCGGCCTCTGCGGGATCGAGCCAGTTTCCGTCGTTGATCTGATCGACCAGCGGAGACATGGGCGCTGCATCCTGAGCGAAGACCGCCAGCGGACCGAACGCAAGACAGAGCGCCGCGACGGCGGCGCTGCTTTGAAAGGCAATTTTCATCATGTTGCGACCTCCCTGTTGCTCACACCCCCTCGCACAGCGAATCGGGCCGAAGGTGGTATTCCCGAGCGTCGACGGGTTTGTGATTCACCCGATAGAATATTCAGTGAGGTCAGCGCGATATATGCAGATCCTGCCAATGTGCCGCGCAGCGCGCGCCGGACACGCTTTGGATCACTGAGTCAGCCCGTTCCGGGACCTCTGGCGCGCGACTGTCTGTGACGGGAGCTCCCCGAAGAGGTTGCGGTACCAGCCTGACAGCCGACCGGCTTCGCCGATGCCCCATAGATGGGCTGTCATGGCTATGGTGCAGGCGGCCTCAGGAACCGAGACGAGGTCATTCCGAATGCGGTGAAGCCGCAGCCGGCGAACATAGCTTTGCGGCGGTTCGCCGATGAGCTCGAGGAACGCGCGATAGAGTGTACGCTGCGACGTCATCGCCGCCTTCGCGATATCCTCGACGCGGATCGGCTCTTGCAGGTTGGCGGCGATGTAGTCGCGCGCCATCGCCACTATCCGGGAATAGCCCCGGGTCGCCACGGTTCCGGCAAGAATGCGAGGTGTCCTTGCACAATGATTGATCAGCAGCCGGAGGAGCGCCTCGCAGGGATCGCGCGAGATCTCGCGCCCGAGGTGAATTCGATCGAGGTCGTTCCGCACCGAAGCCAGGTGGCGTTCCGCGAGTATTTCCCGCCGAAATCCCGACCCACCCAAGGTGGCCGCGTCCAGAACAAGATCATGTTCCGCGGCTTCGGCCTCCAGTTGCTCGAGGCTCAGCGTGGCGGCCGCGTAAAGTGAACCCGGCCGGTACCGCGAGTCGTGGGTATCGCCAGCGCGAAAGACGCCAACGCTGCCGGTCGCCACCGGCTTGTGCCAATGCCATGAGCCCGGTGGTATCCGCACTCCAAGGCCCAGCGTCACTCGGTCCTCGGACAGCGGTCCCACCAGGTTCACGTCACCGTCGATCCTGCCGCTTGTGAACACGATCCCCCGGCGCTCTGCAAAGGCGAGACCGCCGGTGACGCCTCCGCGAGACATCTGCACCGCTTCGAGACCTGCGCCAAGCACAGCATCGCGCAGGTCCTCGATGCGCCCGATCTGAACGATGGACCAAGCCGTCCGGTCAGCGTCGGTCGTCTCGGCTCGGGGGGCGCCATCTTGCGCAGCCGTCTGATGACCAATCCGCTCCATCCAATCCCGCATGCATCGGGAGCATGCCCTCACCACCTATCCTCTTCGGAAAAAGATAGCCGTTTTGGACTTCTTTGTGAAGTTTCTCAACGCTCAGCGAGTGTTCTGGAAAGGATTGGTTCGGCCACAGGCCAACCACGTCGCTGCCAGTTGCAACAGAACGGGATGACCTTTCAATACACTTCTAGTCTCACATCAAACAGGGGCTGAGGGCCGAGAGATGACCTGATCCGCGTCGACAGGGGCAGCGAGTTCATCTCTCGCGACATGGACCTCTGGGCCTACCAGCGGTATCACGCTCGGCTTCTTGCTGCAGGGCAACCGCGCCCGCCATCTCTGTTGCTCAAGCCCAGATACTGAAACCGGTTAATGGGAGAACGACAGCTTCGTCCGCACACCAGTCATCTGAAAAAAAGCCTCAGATGACTGAGACGAGCCCAAGGCAGACGTGAATAAGCTTCAAAAGAGGTCCCGGGTAAACAGCATCCGGTTTCCCTAGGAGATGGTCCCGACGTCCGCTTTGGACGCAGGCATCAATCTGGAAGTTTCCAAGAAATTCGATTTTGTCGATCAATTTGCGGCCGTTTCGTGATATGATTTCCGCGGAAACCGGTGTGGGGAGGTTCGCAATGAAATCATTTCTTTCAATGACAACGGCACTTGGGGTCCTGGGCGCCGCTGCATTCGCATTCGAGCCGACGCCCGACGGTTCGAGCCTCAGCAAGGCTTTTCCCGGTAAGTCCTATTCCCCCTACGCCCAACGTGGGATACCCGACCGGCCTCTCTGGGGGGATACGCATTTGCATACGTCCACTTCGTTTGATGCAGGTGCTTTCGGCAACCGTTTGGACGCGCGGGCTGCCTATCGCTTTGCCAAGGGTCAAGAAGTGCAGGCAACAACCGGCTTCATGGCGCGGCTTTCACGGCCGCTCGATTGGTTGGTGGTTGCTGACCATTCCGACAACATGGGTCTCTTCGACATGATCTATGCACAGGACCAATCCATCATGTCGGATCCTGAGGGTAGCCGCATCGCAACCATGGTGGCGAATGGCGGCGACGAAGGGGTGGCAGCCGCTCTGGAACTCATCGACGCATATTCGCGTGGTGAGGTGATTTCTCCGGTGCTTGCGGTCCAGGCAGGATCAAAACCCTTCCGCTCTGTCTGGCAGCGCCAGATTGAGGCCGCAGAAGAAGCTTACGAACCCGGTCTTTTCACTAGCTTCATCGGCTATGAATGGACCTCGTTGATCCAGGGTGGAAACATGCATCGCGTCGTCGTTTACCGCGACGGAGGCGAAAAGGCTGGCATGATGGATCCGTTCACCACCGAGGCACCCCTTGGTTCCATCAATCCGCGCGACTTGTGGAAATGGATGGCGAACTATGAAGATGTCACGCGCGGAGACGTGCTTGCCATCGCACATAACGGCAACCTGTCAAACGGCATTATGTTTCCTGAGACCGCGCAGTATGATGGCCGGCAACTGGATGCAGAGTATGCGCAGACCCGTGCAATGTGGGAACCCGTCTACGAAGTAACGCAGATCAAAGGGGATGGAGAGGCACATCCCTTCCTCAGCCCGAACGACGAGTTCGCCGATTACGAAACCTGGGACAAGGGCAACCTGAACTTGTCGGAATTGAAGACCGACGACATGCTTGCCGGTGAATACGCGCGTGAGGCGTTGAAAACCGGGTTGCTTCTGGAAACGTCGCTCGGCACCAACCCCTACAAGTTCGGGATGGTTGGATCGACTGACAGCCACACATCACTCGCCACTGCTCAGGAGGATAATTTCTTTGGTAAGCATTCCGGGGCCGAGCCCAATCCTGAACGCCCCGGGCATATAGTCGCCCAGTTCGGAGACGTGGCAATTTTGGGCTGGGAAATGGTCGCATCCGGCCTCGCCGCCGTATGGGCGAGTGAGAACACGCGCGAAGCGATCTTCGATGCGATGGAGCGCAAGGAGGTCTATGCAACGACGGGATCGCGCATCGTGGTACGTTTCTTCGGCGGCTGGAACTACACGATGGATGACCTGACCTCGCGGACCCCTGCAACGGCAGGCTATGCCAAGGGCACTCCGATGGGCGGGGATCTTCCGCCGCCATCCGAAGGTTCGGAAGCGCCAACCTTCATGGTCTATGCGCTGAAGGATCCGATCGGCGGAAATTTGGATCGCATTCAGATCGTCAAGGGCTGGCTCGATGCCGACGGCGAGACACACGAACAGGTGTATGACGTGGCCTGGGCCGGTGATCGGGAGCCGGACGCAAACGGCAAATTGCCCTCCATCGGTTCCACCGTCGACGTGGAGCGTGCCACCTGGACGAACTCGATCGGGCAGGGTGAGATAGGAACGGTATGGACCGATCCTGACTTTGATCCCTCTCAATCGGCCTTCTATTACGCCCGGGTTATCGAAATCCCGACCCCGCGCTGGACGGTGTACGATGCTTTCCGAATGGGCGCGTCGCTGCCTGACGATGCACCGACGGAGACGCAAGAACGTGCCTACACGTCACCTATCTGGTACACGCCTGGCTGAGCCGAATTTCTCGGTTAAGTGGTTCTCCGGAAGTACTGGCACGGTGCCTATTAATATCACCAGTCGTCCCCTGAAAAAGGGTGAGCCCAAGGCGTTGGTGTCGGTCGGTTACCCGGTTCTAAGATTGCGCAACATGCGGTTCAGAATGCAGACATTTACTTCCTTCGGAAAAATGAGTGCTTGCGCTTCTGTGCGGTCGACTGCCGGTCGGCAGGTTTGTCCGCATAGCGGAACTCGGGGTGTTTTTCAAAAATGACCGCTTTCGACAGAAACAGACATTCAAGCCGACGAAATCGGGGCGACGTTGTGCGATGTCTGCTTTCACCGAGACCGGACGTCCAGCAAACTAAGGTCTATGTCCGAGTTGCGGACGAAGCGGGCATTGACGAGGCGCGCCCAAAAAGATCCCTCTTGCTGTTCGCAAATATCAGGTGCCGGGCTTCAGCTTGTCCGAAATCCAGCGAAACTCGGGCGGCAGAACTGGCAGCTTGGTTGTCATCATCGGTTCCGGGGAGAGCTTGCGGGCGGCCGTCAAGCAAGCTTTGGCCATTTTTCCCATCTGCATTTCATTGAGGGCCATTGCGCGGAGTTTCAGGTGACCCGCTTCGTTCGGGCGCAGGTCAGAAGCCGCGGCAGCATCTTGGGCGGCTCCTTCGAAGTCTCCCGCGCAGAACCTTGCTACACCTCTCATGAACAGCCGGTAAGGCTGAAGCGGGTTCTGAGCGCCTCGTTCGATCAACCGGGAAAAGGCGGCATCGGCACCCTCGAAATCGGACTCCCGAAGGAGGATCTGCCCTCTGAGCTCGTAGTTCTCGAGATACGCCGGATTGATTTCTGCACTTCGCTTCAGATCAGCTCGGGCGCCTGGGACGTCGTCATCAACGGCAAGCCGGAAATACGCTCGGGTCCAGAACACGTAGTCACTCTGCGGCGACTGGATGACCGCCGTATTAAGGTCCTCGGCATAGATTTGTCGTAGGTCTGCTGGCAGGTCTTGGTAGCGTGCTCCATGCAGCATGATCTGGGCTTCTACCCGCATGCAAAGCGATACCGCATCATACGGATTCAGTGAAATCGCACGTTCCATGAGAGCGAGACCATACGTCCAGCTCTCCATCGTCACTTTGTAGTATTCGTTGGCCGCCCGTGCCCTGAGTTCCGAGACACTCAAATCCTCGAGTGGGATTTCGACCAGGCGATCCCCGTCGAATGCATTGGTTTGCAGACGCAGATCACCCTCCGCCAGTTCGAGCACTTCGTCACAGAAGGCAAAGATATCCTCTGTCGGCGCCTCGTATGTTTGCGACCAGACAGGCCGGGCATCTGCCCGTGAGGTCAAGGTCACAGTCAACCGGCCCCTTCCCCCGGCTATGCGCAACCGTCCGCGCAAGTCATAAGTCGCCTTTTCCACGTTCTTGTCGGAAGCGTCGAATATCAACACGCCCTTGCGACGCGAGACACGAACGATCAACTGGTCGCGCAAGTCGCCGGCCACAGCACCAGTTTCTGGATCGATCGGAGCGAATTCGAAGGCCTGCACTGCGATTGAAGGAACATCGTCCAGCTTCCGTTTTAGACCGGGAGCCGGGCGCCACTGATACAGCCTGACCGGTTGCGAAATGTTCTTCAGGTTGAACGTGCCTGCGTCGCTAAGAAGCTTGGCGCGGTCGCTGGACAATTGCCGAAACAGATCTTCCGACACCATCACACCTCCCGGCGGTGCTTCAGTCTGGATACGCTGCGTAATATTCACACCGGCACCGTAGAAATCATCTTCATCTTCAACGATCTCACCCAGGTGACACCCGATCCTCAGCTTCAGTTTCCGGTGATCGTAAAGGTTCGTCTGCACCTGAATTGCGCTGTCTAGAGCCGCACTGATGGACGAAAAGGCGATGATCCAGCCATCGCCCATACGTTTGAGAATCTCGCCGCCGAAATCAGAAAAGACGGGCTCTAGCTGCTTGTTCTTAAGCTCACGAACCGCCTCGATCGCAGCGTCTTGATCGGCGCTCATCATTCGCGAGTATCCGACCATATCGACAAACATCAATGTCGTGATCCGTGAACGCATCCAGTTCCTCCGCCGTCCAGCCTAGCAAGAACGATCGGATCGGCAAACTGACAACATGTGGGGACGACTTCTTCGGATAGCTGACCTTGGTTTGATCATCGTCTACTTCCGCTATACGGACAAAGCAGAAATCGCTCCATCACTAAAATACTGCAGGTGGCTTAGCCAAAGGTCCCCAAGTCTCGGGGTCTGGTAGACCGACACTTGACCACGCTTCTTGCAAAACTCTGGAGTCTGAAGATCTTGTCCGCGGCAAATCATCCAAAATATCAAACCAAGGCATTTTGCTTTCTATTCCGGAGTGGACCGAGGGTGCAAAGTTTTCTGGTTGGTCGAGGCTCGAAGTATGCAGGACCAGATAGGCCGTTTCTCGTGGCTTCACGAGCTTATAAGTTAGGCTTGCCCCGCATTTGGCACAAAAGCCACGATTTGCTATCGGCGTAGTTGCGAAGTACCGAGGTTCCTCGGTGAGAAATCGAACAGCAGAAGCGGGAAAGGCCGCCCATGCATTAACTGCTGAGCCAGAAAATTTTCTGCAACAACTACAATGGCAATACCCTGTGCTTATGGCAGGCGCGTTTATTTCATATCGGACCAACCCACAGATGCAGCCACCAGTTATTAAGGTTTTGGCCAATTCATCTTCATCAAAATCCAGAAAACCTCCTTCTTTCCCGGGTTCTGAAATGGTCATGTAGACATGTATTGGACTATCAGTTCTCTTGAGTCTTTTGTGACCGCAATCCGCCAGCGGAAGATCTATCTTGCCAGCTATTTGCGCCATCACTTCCCCTGAAACCGCGATTCCGCCTGGTTCCGCTATTGCCTCAAGCCGTGCGGCAGTATTTACGCCCTCGCCGAGTATATCATCGCCGTGCACAACAACATCACCGAGCGAAACTCCGACGCGTAAAATGAGTGGGTCGTCACTATTCGATTGGCGTGCTTCGCGCGCGCACGCTCTTTGAATGTTGATTGCACAATTGACCGCCTCAAAGACACTCGAGAACTCAGCCAAAAAGCCATCGCCAGTAGACTTAAAAACACGACCGCGGTTTGCTTCCACCTGCATGCCGATGATTTCACGTTCTAGTCGAACCAACTTAGCTAATGTTCCGCCTTCATCTCGTGATACCAATCCCGCGAAACCGACTATATCGGTGGCCAGAATGGCCGCTAATTTGCGTTCCATCTCCGTTGCTCCGAGCCAACAATCTCCAATTTGTGCCTGCTTACTGTAGCATAAAATCGGCCGCATCGAGCTACGGTAGCTGAGGTGTTAATTTCCAGTTCTGAAAGACCGTTCAGGGCTCTCTGCCGCCTTGCGGCGATGCAGCAACATGCAACGCAACCTCGAATCCGGAACCGGCCATTCACGGTCTGGGCTAGAATCACCCCGTCTACACAGTGTCGACGCCGGGAGCGAGAGGGACGGATTGAGGAAATCTCATGTCCTAAGTCCAACTTCCCGCTGTCAAACCGAAACGCCGCCCGTGGAACAAAGGGCGGCTTGCGGGCCAGAAACGCCCGCTGCTCCCAAAGCAGGTATGGGCGATGCGCGCCCGCCTCGAACTGGCGGGGAATCTCAGGGACCTCGCCCTGTTCAACCTCGCGATCGACAGCAAGTTGCGTGGCTGCGATCTCGTCCGGTTGAAGGTCGCCGAATTCGTGATTGGGGGCAGTGTCCGCGATCGTGTCTCTGTCATCCAAAGCAAGACACAACGACCAGTCCAGTTCGAGGTCTCTGAAGACACGCGTGAGTCCATCTGGAACTGGGTTTCGTCTTCCGAGATGGTCGGGTGTGTGTTTCTGTTTCCCAGCAGGATCCATGATCGACCGCATGTCTCGACCCGGCAGTACGCGCGGCTTGTCCAGGACTGGGTGTCGGCAATCGGCTTGGACCCGAGCGGATACGGCACGCATTCGCTGAGGCGCGCCAAAGCCGCTCAAATCTATCGAAAGACCGGCAACCTTCGTGCGGTCCAGCTCCTGCTCGGACACACCAAAGTAGACAGCACGGTTCGATACCTTGGGGTCGAGCTCGAAGATGCGTTGGCAATCGCCGAGAAGATCGACATGTAAACGATCGGCGAACGGTATAAGATGCCGTTCGCTTTCCTAGACCGGACGGACAGCCAAGGCCCCGCCAACGACTACTTCGAGCCCAAAACAGAAATGGTCAAACCGCCCGAAAAAAGACCCGTTACTTTATCTGCCTATTTTCAATTCGCGAGCCGTCAATCAGATTGGCTGATGGAAAAAGAACCACCCTATCACCCGGCTCCAATCCACTTAGCACTTGAGCTTCGACACCATTGTTTTGGCCGATGTCCACTTTCTTTAGAACTGCGCGGCCGCCAGCATTGGCAAAGACGGCCCAATTCGCTTCCTGTCGAAACAGCGCAGCTGAAGGAACGATGGTAACGTCTTCTTGTTCCCAGACGACTATGCGGACTTCGATACGATATCCGTGTCCCAAAGTCCCTCGAACCTCGCTTGGACCGTCGAATTGTATCGTGGTTTCAACCCGCTGTTCCTCTACTCCCAGTGCTGAGTACTTCGTGTATCCATAGGGGTCAATCCGGCTAACTGAACCACTCAGATCGCCAAGGCCGCCCCAATTGGTGATAATTACACGATCCCCTTCGCTGACCTGCACCGCTTCTGACGACAAGAGTTCTGCCACTACTTCGAGGTCGCCTTCGATGTTTCCGATTTCTAATATCGGCTCACCAGCCGGGAGTGTTGTTTCACTTTTCTGGATAACTTTCAAAATAGTTCCGTCTATGGGTGCGCGCAGCGGAATGCTGTAGGAGGGCGCCCCGCTATCCTCAAGCGCTTCGGCTAGACCTGCGTCATCAAATCCAATCAATCGCGCGCGCGCATTGGCCAGTTCTGCCTCTCGCATCGCGATTGCAGCCTGGACTGTATCGAGGTTGGCTTTAGCGATTCTGGCGGCCTGCTCGGACCTTTCCATCGTGACTTTGCTTGCTATGCCTTTAGCAACAAGCTTTTGTGTGCGCTCAAGTTCGCTTTGCGCGAAGTCGTCCGTAGCCAATGCCGCGTTTAAATCCGCGCGGGCAACCCTGAGCGCTGCTTCGGCGGCGCTGACCGCAGCAAGTGCTTGCTCGCGGGTACGTACATCCAGAGCCGATGGATTGGCCGGCGTCATGCGGGCAACGATCGTTTCACCACCGACGACACGGTCACCGGGCAGAACCGTAACACGTTGCAGTTCACCGGCAATAGGGGAAGAAACGACATAGGGTTCCTTAACCCTCGTTTTGCCTTCTTCGTTGATGGTAACAATCATATTGCCGCGTTCTACCGTCGCAATATCGACCAGTATCGGGCGCGGCCAGAAAGCGGCAAGGAGAGTAACCGCAACCACAATCGCTGAAACAATTGTTAAGATCGACCGAGAGTACCTTTTTCGCGCGCTCACGAATGCTACTCCCTTGATTTGAGTGCCAGAACCAGATCCGACCGATCCACATTGCGTTTAACCAACCACCCTGAAAGCAATGCTGCAATGACCACAACCACAGTAGCTTGCCCAAAACTCCTGAAACTAAAGTAGGGGGGGATTTGGTACAGGTCCGTACTGAAACCTTGAGAGACCGCAATGGTCAAACCATAGCCTGCTAACGCCCCTAAAGGCAGCGCCAGCAACGTGACGACGGCCAACTCACCTAGCAAGACGAAGGCTACTTCTGTTCTTGTGAACCCCAAAACTCGCAGCGCTGCCAGATCCCGGACGCGTTCGGCTTGAGCGACACGAGCTGCATTGTATATTACACCAAACGTTATAACCCCGGCAATCAAGGCCATAATGTAGCGCATGGCGCCTGCTCCTTCGTCCATCACTTTCTGAAACGCACCTCTAGTATCAGATTTTAGCGCCACACCCGCCACCATTGGCATGTCCTTGAGCTGTTTGTAAGTCTCCTCCTCAAGATACTTGTCAGTTCGTATGAATGCTCCGGATACTCGATCCGGTTCGCGGAGAACACGGTTCAGTGCGGTTATCTCCATGTATGCCGGCGATCCCATGAGGCTTTCGGAAATGGCGACTACGGGCAGTTGCAACACAGGACGACGACCTTCGCGTACGTCAACGGAAAGCCAGTCACCCGCTCGGATGTCGAGAATTCTAGCGAGGCCTGATGAAAGAATGACCCCATCCTGGCGCATCGGGATCGATCGTTCAGCACGGTCGATTGCGCGGTTCAACCTTGGAAATTCAGTCAATCCGGTAATCGCACCGCGATAGGAAAGACGACCGTGCTTAAAGATTGCGGGCACGATGCGAACAGGCTCAACTTCAATTACTCCTTCGATTGACTGTACGTCGAACAGGCTTTGGCGAGAAATGGGGTTGATAAAACTGACGGACACGTTGCTCCGATCCATGATATCGAAGGTCAGCTCAGCCATTCTGTCGAAACTTGCTAGAATTGAAGCCATTGCTGCTGACAGAGCGATGCCGGCGCTGACGCCTGTTATCGCGCCTATCATTCGCACGGGCTGGCGCGTAAGCCGGCGCAACACCATTCGAGTTGGTTGGTCCAGATACCCGGCTAAGGCTTTTCCGATTTGCCCGCTTCTGCTGTAATCGGCTGGCGCCGCGGCCCGCATCGCCACTGCAGGTGTCAAGACAAATACCCTACGCAACACCACCATCCCTCCGACCGAAGATGTCATAATACTCGCTAAAAATCCAAGCGTAACGCTCAGAGGTTCCAGTCGAAAAACTAAAAACGGGAATTTGTAATAAACGAGGTAGACATCTATCAGCGCGCGTCCGGCAACTATTCCCAATATTCCACCTACAATGGCTCCACCCCCAGCAATTATCAGGACCATTTTTAGATAGTGGCTTCCAACCTCCCAATTCGTGTAACCGAATGCTTTCATCAATCCGATTTCTTCCCTTTCAGAAGCCACCAAACGGGAAATGACAATGTAAAGAAGAAACGCAGCGACGGCCAAGAAGATCGGGGGGACTGTAGCAGACGTACGGCGCAAGCCGTCAATTTCTTCTAAAACAAACTTGTTCGAGGCAAGATCACTAAGCGGGAACGCGCCAAGTCCCCCGAACTTGTCCAAGACCCTATCGGTTGCACGAAGGATCGCAGGTGTTTCCGCTCCGCGGCTCAACGAAAAGAGGGCTTCGTTGAAAGCTCCGTTCAGGTCAAATGCCGCCTCCATAGCTGGACGACTGAGCCACAGAACTGCAAATCGACTATCGTCAGGCACCATTTCTCCCGGCGCTGCGGCAAAAAGAAACTCAGGCGACATTGCAAGTCCGACGACCTCGAAGTTTCGCCGCGCCCCGTTCATGGTTGCAGAGATCTGATCTCCGGGTCTTAAGCCGTGAGCCTGCGCAAAGCTTTGCAAAACAATTATTTCATCAGGCCGCTCGCGAGAGAGGTGTCGACCATCGGTCAAATAGATCAAATTCAATTTGGCTTCGCCGATTTCGGGAAGCGAAATGGCCAGAGCGCGAATGGGCAGTTCTATATTCGGTAAGTCCACCAAAGCCTGCCCGACCACTCGGGTGTCGACCGATGAAACTCCAGGTAAATTCCGTAAGTCTTCGGCAATATGTTCTGGAGCTGCGACAACCGGCGCAAAAACGTCTGCAAGACGATATCTTTCGTAATACGCCGTACGGGTCTCATCCAAGCTGACAACCAATCCGGACTGCATGACTTGCATCAGGACGCCGAGTGCAACAACTAAACCGATCGCCGTAGCCTGACTTTTGATGTGCCACAGATCTCTAGCGAGCTTTTTTGCCATTGCAGACATTCTGCAGCTACCACTCGATATCTTCTGGCGCGACTTTGGAGGTGTTTTGCGTAACTTCGATTACAGCGCCATCACCAAAGCGGATGACCCGGTCAGCCATGGCTGCCTGAGACGTCGCGTGGGTCACAATCAGAACAGTTGCACCCAGCCGCTCATTCACATCTTTCAGGACCTGTAAAACAGTCCTTCCCGTTTTACTGTCTAAGGCACCTGTTGGTTCATCGCAAAACAGCACGTCTGGCTGTTTCGCAACCGCACGTGCAATCGCGACGCGTTGTTGTTCGCCACCAGACAACTGGGCGGGGAAGTGATCAACGCGATCGGTCAATCCGACGAGCGCAAGCGCGTGATCAGGGTCCATTGGGTTTCGTGCGATCTCCGTGACAAGCTCAACATTCTCTCGAGCAGTTAGGCTAGGCATTAGATTATAGAATTGAAAAACAAACCCCACGTGATCTCTGCGATACCGGGTAAGTTCTTTGTCTGACATCAAAGTCAGATCTTGGTCGCGAAAGTGAATGCTGCCGTCGGACGCTCGATCTAGGCCTCCGAGAATGTTCAGCAAGGTCGATTTTCCGCTGCCTGAAGCGCCAAGTAGCACAACGATTTCTCGTTCCGGAATGTCCAGATTTACTCCGCGCAATGCGTGCACGGCCGCAGGCCCTTCGCCGTAGACTCGCTTTAGGTTTCTTATTGTATATGCATTCTTTTCCACGTCTGTAACGTAGCGCATTGTAGGTTTAAGGTACATTTGAAAGCGTTTCCGCTTGACACGGAAGGGAGTGCCGCTTCGAATTTCCAAAAAATGGAGACTCTGCTGTGTAATGGATACCATTTTTGGTATTCCACGACACCATAGCGGTTCGTGGCTGCATAGCTATGGCCAGCAGCGCCAATCTGCTGACTTTCAGAAAAAATGTAGCGGGGCGCAGGAAATTAGACCCCAATAGCCCTCGGCGGATAGTATTTGGCGTTACTCAGGTTGCCATCTACACGCGCCGGTAGCCTTGAATTAAGTCAATGATAACTTGTTCCGTTGAAGGCTTCGCCTAAGCCGTTGATTGCTGAATACAAGCGACCGGCAGTTTTGTTCGCAACTCGGACGTAGAGCATGATGCCATGTGCGTGTGCTGTCGGCGGGAAGCTGCTGTTTCCGCTGAAGATCGCGGTTCAGCGACTGCCAACCACCGCATTCAAATAGACCGGACGTTCATCGAAATCCGGGCTATGGCAGCAACGCGGGACTTAGCCGCCATTCGTTATGGCGCGCGAACGACGGCTTGTGTACTACGCGGGAAAATTCATACTGTCTTTGTATTGGCGAATGCCGCGCTCTTTTTGTAGGGGAATGCCCATGAAATTCGTTTTGTCGATGGCGGTTGTTCTATCTGCGATGCCTTTGTCGGCGTTATCACAGGATGATGGGCACAAGCATGGTGGTACACCGTACGCCGGTTTCGAGACACGTGAGATCAAAAGCCTATCCAATCAAGATATAGCTGAGCTTCGCCGGGGCGGCGGTTGGGGACTGGCGCTTCCTGCGGAGTTGAACGGCCTTCCTGGCCCCGCTCATCTGCTGGAGCTTCAAGAAGAGCTTGCGCTTTCAAATGATCAAGTTGCTGAAATTACGGCGTTGTTTGAAGAAATGAGAACCGAAGCCATCGCGGCAGGAGAAAAATTTATCGCTGCTGAAGCTGCGGTGAGCGCAGCTTTTGAAGACACCGAAGTTTCAGAAGATGAGCTCGCAATTCTTTTGGCTAAAGCTGCTGAAGCCCAAGCCGCTTTGCGTATGGTTCATTTGTCGAGACATCTCGCGACACCAGCTCTTCTGAGCGATGATCAGATCCGAAGATATAGCGTACTGCGCGGCTACTCAGATGATCCATGCGCCAATGTCCCAGAAGGGCATGACCCAACCATGTGGCGACGCCACAACGGTTGCGATGGGTAGGCCGATCTTCGTTCGTCTTGCAGATACGGAACTCTGGGCCGACGGCCCTTGTTAGCTGGTTGGTCGAACTAAAGGATATTCAATCCGCCAATAACTGTATGCTTTGAAGGGCGTGGGTTTTGCTTACGTTCTAAGGATGGTCATTCTGTTTCTGACGACCGCGCCCACAAATTGATATCTTCTTCCGAACTGATTTCATCGATCTTTTTGAGCTCGTCAGCACTGAAGTCGAGATTATCGACGACGCGTGCGCAATCGACGATTTGTTCCGGCCGGGACGCACCAATAAGTGCGGTCGTTACACGCCCACTTCTGAGCACCCAGGCCAGGGCCATTTGCGCCAGAGTCTGCCCGCGTTCCTCGGCCATGTCGTTCAGAGCACGGACACTTGCCAGAGACCGCTCGTTGATCATGCCATCGAGCAATGACTTCCCTTGCGTGGCACGGCTACCACTCGGAATACCGGTTAGATACTTGGAAGTCAGAATGCCTTGTGCCAGCGGCGTGAATGCAATCGATCCTACCCCAAGGTCGTCCAGTGTATCGAGCAAACCGTCCCGCTCTACCCAACGGTTGAGCAGGTTGTAGGAAGGCTGGTGAATCAAACAGGGCGTCCCAAGGTCGTTGAGAATTTTCACGGCCTCGCGCGTGCGTTGGGAGTTGTAGCTCGAGATGCCTGCGTAGAGCGCGCGACCCGACCGTACGATATAATCCAACGCGCCCATTGTTTCTTCGAGAGGGGTATCGGGGTCAAAGCGGTGGGAATAAAAGATGTCGACATAATCAAGCCCCATGCGCGCGAGTGATTGGTCACAGGACGCAATCATGTACTTGCGTGACCCCCATTCCCCATAGGGACCCGGCCACATGTCGTAGCCTGCTTTGGAGGAAATGATCAGTTCATCCCTGTAACCCGCGAAATCCGTTTTTAGGATCTCGCCAAATGCCTCTTCGGCTGAACCGGGTGGTGGACCGTAGTTGTTCGCCAGATCAAAGTGAGTGATCCCATGATCAAACGCGGTTCGACACATGGCGCGCTTGTTTTCGTGCGTCGAGTCCGCACCGAAATTATGCCACAGGCCTAGGCTGACAACCGGAAGCTTCACACCGGATCGCCCACATCGCCGATACACCATCCGCTCATAGCGGTTCAGCGCTGGGGTGTAAGGAATGGGTTTTGGCTTTGGCGGTCTTTGAGCTTTGGTCATGCGCACATAATCAATGGATTGTCGGGCCTGTCAAACGGATCACCTCCAGCAAGATCGACGCGACTCATTTTCGTCCTATTGGTTAGCCTTGCTCCACGTGTGAAAGATTCCACAATCCGATCATTCGCATTCATCGCCAACTCTCAAACGCAGCCAATGAATCCTATGGCGAACTACACTGCGGCGATGAGAAAAACACAGGGGAAGATTTTGAGGCGTGAACCGGAAATTGCCGGTCTGTCGCTTAGGATCAGGACTCATAGCCAGTAAATGACGAGTGCTGCGAGGGCGATGGCTGACAGGAAGACCTTCGGGCATCTGTCGTATCGCATTGCGACACGCCGCCAATCCTTCAGCTTGCCGAACATGATCTCGATCCGGTTGCGCCTCTTGTAGCGGCGCTTGTCGTACTTGACAGGTTTCTGCCGCTGCTTCCGGCCAGGGATGCAGGCGCCTATCCCTTTGTCTTTCAACGCTTCCCGGAACCAGTCGGCATCATATCCGCGGTCCCCGGGCAGCCAGTCGACATCGGGTGGGTTGCTCAGCAATGCGCGTGCGCCGATGTAGTCGCTGACCTGACCGGCGGTGACGAACAGGTTGAGTGGACGTCCCCGGCTGTCGCAGATGGCATGCTACTTGGTGTTCATGCCGCCCTTGGTGCGGCCAATCAGGCGTCCACGCCCCCTTTTTTTTGACGCCCAAACTGGTCGCGGTAAGGTGGGCCTTCAGGTAGGTGGCGTCGATCATTATGGTCTTCTCTTCGCCGTGAGCGGCAGCCAGACCTGCCATCATCTGGGCGAAGATGCCTTTGTCGCTCCACCGCTTCCAACGGTTTTGGAGGGTCTTGTGTGGGCTACAGGCAGAAGGGGCATCGCGCCATCTCAACCCATTGCGATTAACGAAGATAATTTCACTCAACACGCGCCGGTCATCGACGCGGGGTTTGCCGTGGGACTTCGGAAAGAAGGGCTCGAGACGCGCCATCTGCGCGTCGGTAAGCCAGAAAAGATCAGACATGTTCACCGCTCGTTTTCGAGCCGTGAATCACGCTGCTGGACGAAAATCAATGGGTCCTGACCCTAGAGAAAAGTCTCCTGTTTCGGCAGACAGTTTCACCTTGTCTCGGAGCCGCAGCCGGACCAGGCCCGTTGCCAGCAACCGGCACAGCTCGGCGCGGCGTTCGGTCGGGGCCATCCGGTCGGGCGGCAGCGGGTTGGACCCAAGTCGCGATGTGTTGATCGCGTTTCGCATGGGGCAACGCTACCCGCGCGCCCGTCGAAAACAATGCAGTTCAATGGTTTGCGGGGATTAAGCGGAGGGAGGCGGACGCATGCGTAACGACCGCCGCCGGATTTTGTGGTCTGGAAAGCCAAGGCGGGCCGCCTAGGTTCTGCTCATGCGCCTGATCACATTCATCCTGCTTCTCCTGCCCGCATCGCTTTTTGCCAACGACTGGGACGCCCTGGAACAACCTGGCGCGATTGCGATCATGCGGCATGCTCTCGCCCCCGGAACGGGCGATCCCGCCAATTTCGAACTTGGGAATTGCAAAACCCAGCGGAACCTTGACACGCGCGGCCGCAACCAGGCCCGCGCGATCGGTGCGGCCTTTCGGGAGCGTGGGATAGAGTTTGACCGGGTGCTGACGAGCCAATGGTGCCGGACCCGCGAAACCGCCGAACTTCTCGATCTCGGGCCCGTGGTGGACGCGCCTGCGTTGAATTCGTTCTTTGGCAAATACGAGCGAAGAGACAGTCAGACCCGCGACTTGCGGGCCTTGTTACGGGAACAGGATGGCCGGGTGATGCTGGTGTCGCACCAGGTCAATATTTCTGCGCTCGCGGGGCAAGCAACGCGATCCGGTGAGGTCCTGATCATCCGGCAGCACGAGGGCGACATCGAGGTTTTGGGCAGCATCCTGTTGGATCCCTGACGGACCCTTCGCGCCTTCGTTACCTTGATCCGTTTCGACGCAGCCTATCATGGTCTGTTCATGACCAACCGGCGGCAGTTCAACGACTATCCCCGGCTCACCGACTACGTCACGCGGATGCTCTACTTGCCCGGCGTGCGGGAAACGGTGAACATGGATCACATCCTGCAGGGCCACTATTCGATTAAGGCGCTCAACCCCAATGGGATCGTGCCGAAGGCACCCGATCATATCGCGGGGCGGTGTCAGAGGGAATCTGGTTGAGCGGAGCAGGGCGGTCTCATAGCGTCTTGGGATGACGAAAGACGACCCATTCAAGTATTTCCGAACCAGCCGCGAGATCATCCGCCTGGCGGTCATGATGTACGTGCGTTTCCCGCTGTCGCTCCGCAATGTCGAGGATCTGCTGCACGAGCGCGGTATCGACATCAGTCACGAATCCGTCCGGTTCTGGTGGAACAGGTTCGGCCCGATGTTCGCTTCCGAGATCCGGAAACGTCGGATCGAAGGGATGAAATCGAGCCGTAGGCGTTGGCATCTCGACGAGATGTTCGTGAAGATCAATGGGGAGCGGCACTATCTTTGGCGGGCGGTCGATCACGAGGGCGAGGTGCTGGAAAGCTACGTCACAAAGACCCGGGACAAGAAGGCCGCATTGAAATTCCTCAAGAAAGCAATGCGTAAACATGGTCGGCCCAAGGTTATCGTGACCGACAAGCTCCGGTCCTACGGTGCCGTTCTGCAAGAACTCGGCGCTGACGAGCGGCAGGAGACGGCCCGCTGGGTGAATAGCAGAGCTGAGAACTCGCACCTACCATTCCGACGACGAGAACGGGCAATGCAACGTTTCCGCCGGATGCGAAGCTTGCAGCTGTTCGTTTCCGTCCACGCCTCTGTCTGCAACCATTTCAATTCGGAGCGCAGCCTCTACTCAAGAGCCAACTTCAAGAAGAACCGCGCCGACGCTCTTGCAGAGTGGCGTCAACTCGGCGCGGCATAAGGGACAACGATCCTGCCCTTGTAGAGACCAGTTCGAATCTGTCTGACAGCACCGAGGAA
Organism: Ruegeria sp. BHSB172; assembly: GCF_059613165.1. Taxonomy (NCBI): domain Bacteria; kingdom Pseudomonadati; phylum Pseudomonadota; class Alphaproteobacteria; order Rhodobacterales; family Roseobacteraceae; genus Ruegeria; species Ruegeria sp. BHSB172. Next base: position 17,850 of record NZ_JBXWRZ010000031.1, on the reverse strand, counting down.
GGTTCTGTCGTAAACATAGGGCTCGCCGACGGGATCGAGTTCATAGAGACCTCGTGGTACGCGCAAAGGAAACGGGAAATTTTCAAACCCTCGCACAATTGGTGTCGGGCCTCGCGCCTAGGTCCGTCGTTCTTGGTCTTATTCAGCGTCAACCAGTGGGGAAAACAAGAGGAATCCAAGGGAAACAAGCCGCCCCCAAATCCTCAAGTTACTGCACATTACAGAGCCACACTAAAAACGGGCTTTTACACCAAAGACCGGACCATGCTGACTGACATCATAGGCAAACGGGCCGGTTGCCAGAGTCGTCGAGTAGTCCATACTGAAATAGCGGTAGCCGAAGAAGATAGACGTGCGGTCCCAAGGCTTCCAATCGAAGCCGGCATTTATTCCTACTTGAAGATCGTTGCCGCCTGCGCCAAAGCCGCCAAGATCGAACGATGCGATCGCTGCCCACTTTTCGTTCAATTCCCACATGCCGCGTGCGCCAACGACGGGTTCCCACCAGCCTTCGTCCCCGCCGAGTACAGGCGTCGGTACCGGTGATGTGATCGTGATCTCCTGCCGGAGCGAGTTGTAACGCGCGCCAAACTGCAGATCGAAGGCCTGCCGTTTCCCATTTGCACCTGTCAAATCTGCAAATTTGTAGCTTGCCATGAAAGCGGCCCATTTCTGCCGAATGTCAGCATTGAATGTCGCATTCGGGATCGGCAGCGCTCCGTCAGCTTCAAGGGCAACATAGTTCGCGTCGAAAATGAACCCCCAATCACCACGCCAAGCCTCGAAGCGACCGGCAGCAGCAAAGTCCAACAGGTCCAACGCATCTCCCAAGTCCAGATCAAGGGGCACAGAGGTTCCTGCGATGGTTGACGTGCCGCTGGTTCTTGCAGGAAGAAACGCATAAAAGGCCAATACATACCGCCAGTCTTGTTCATTTTGACCGGACCGCGAGAAGGGTTCAGCATGCGCCATGCCCGTCCACCCCAACGGCAGAAGGATTGTCATAGCAAGAAGCCTGATTGAATTCATAAGCATTTAGATCCCTCTCTATAGATAATTCATTTGCTTGGTTAGCCAGAACAGAACGCGCGCAAGCGGCTCTATCGGCCCCGCTTCATCTGTGATCAGCATAGCAGTGCCACTCACACCAAGTTTCGTGGCGTGTTCTGGCAGATCACCTGGTAAAACAAGACGAACCACGAACTGATCGGCGCCCAGCAGTTGGCCGATTGAAGGCAGGGTCCCCGTCGCACCTCCCAGAGTTCCCTCAGCTGTTCCGGGAGCAATGGCGTCCACCGTCGTTTTAAACGATGTACCGGGCAGAGCTTGAAGGGCCACCGAAACCTCAGCACCTGGCAAAAATGCATGAGCACCACTTTGGCTGAAAACACCTGTCAGTGCGCGCTGCTCATTCGGCACAAATGCGATCGCGGGCTGCAAGCTGGTTACTCGCTGACCGGCGCGAAGGGTCAAAGCCGTAATTATACCGTCTGAGGGGGCCAACACTTCGGTTTGCTCAAGATTCCATTTGGCAGAGGCAAGAGCTTGCTGCGCCTGAGCGACCGAAGCGTGCACTCCGTCCACTTGAGACGCAATTTGAATTTCAATTCCAAGTTTCCTTGCTTGTGCTGCGTCAAGACTGGCTTGCAATTGCTCTATCTTTGATACGGCTTCCTGCATCTGGAATTCCGTGCTGGCACCTCGCTCTGACAACAGAACAAGATCATCTCGTCGTTGATACCCAAACACGAGTTGTTCGTTGAGAAGATCGATGTCGGCCTCGGCACCTGCTAGGTCCGCTTGCAGACGCGAGACGCTGGATTGAGCATCAACAAGAGCCGCTTCAAGGCGCGCAACTTCCAGTGCGAATGGAGCTGGATCTATTCGAAAGAGCAGATCACCCTTTGCAATCCGAGTGTTTGACTCGGCTGCGACCTCTACGACAGTCCCCGACACATTTGGAGTAATTTCTATCGTGGTTCCCTGAACGGTCACGCGACCTGTTGGCGCAAGGTAGTTTAGTGCACCTATGACGACCAAGGCGATAACAAGGCCAATCGTAGCCACGACCGTCTTAGACACTCCATTCCAAGGCAACCATTTGAATACGCCGAAGATCAAATAAACCAGAAGGGCATAGAGGCTTAGAACAATGAGCACGTCTTAGTGTCTCCTACCAAACTTAAAGTGAAGTGTTTGAAATTTGATGGGCAGAACAAACATTTGTTGCAGCAGCCACAGCAACAGGTATTTGCACCACAGAAAGTGAGCGGTACGTGAAATGCCGCGCGACAGAGGGCGGTATCGCCAAAGCTGGAGAACCAACGTTCCTTTTTTGAGAGCAATTTTCGCACGAAGCCACCCAGCGATTCGACTACTCAATCATTAGTGTACGTTTCCGTCTAGTTGTCCACACCTTAGCAACTTGGTATAAAATCGCAAATGACCACGATCAAACCCGACCCTAACCCCTCAAAGGTCCGAGTGAGCAAGTCTGATTGGCTTGCAGCTGCACTGGATGTTTTAAAGAACGACGGCATCGAAGCTGTACGGGTCGAGCGGCTCGCCGCCAAGCTTGGAGTTTCCAAGAGCGGTTTTTACTATCACTTCAAAGACAAAAGTGACCTGCATCAGAAGATGATGGACTATTGGCTCGGGCTTGATGCATCCCCAATCCTCCGAGAACAGGTTTATAAGTCTCGAACACCCCAAGCTCGATTGCGGGTGATCTCTGAAATAGTCGAGCAATCCGAGCTAAATCTTCTGGACAGTGCGATGCGGCAATGGGCCCGACGAGACCGGGATGTCCGTCGTGTGTGGCGCCGGGAAATGAAAAAAAGGTTAGCGCATATACGCAGCATTTTTTCGCTGCTGGGTTTCGAGGGTGATGATCTTGAAATGCGGGTGCGTGTCTTCGTGAGCTATCAACTCAGCGAACAAGAGTTGTTTTTTGACCTGTCGAAAAAGGATCGTGACCGGTTACGTGATTTGCGCATCGCGCTTCTTTCGAAGGCTTCATAGGGCATCCGCCCTGAATATTATTTCTAGACTGTACCGTACATATCAAGCTATTCTCCCTGGCAGGAGCGCTGACAGGGGGGAATGAAATGAAACTCAAGGACAAACTCGGCCTATCGACAACAGCTTGCCTTTCTTTGGTCTGCGCTGCTGCGGTGCTTGTCTTAATGCATAGAGCAGAAGTACCGTTTTCGGGAGCCGCCCATGCTGCCGGTGGTGTCGTTGAAAGCCGCACCGGTACGGCGCCGGATCGTTACGTTTACTATCCAGGCACCGAAGAGCTGTCGCCTGGCGAGGTGCGCGTTGTCGCCTGTGGCACTGGGATGCCAGATCAGCGGCGCGGTCAGGCTTCGGCTTGTTTCCTGTTCGAGTTCGGCAATGGGGAGAAGTTCATCTTCGACATCGGTACCGGCTCGATGCGTAATATCAATGCCCTGATGATTCCGTCGGAGTTCCTGACCAAAGTCTTCATCAGCCACCTGCACACCGACCACTGGGGCGATCTCGACGGTCTTTGGGCAGGCGGCTGGACATCCGGCCGCCCGGTGCCGCTTGAGATCTGGGGTCCGAGCGGGCAAACACCCGAAATGGGAACCGCTTATGCCATCGACGGTTTCATGCGAGCTTACAACTGGGACTTTCAAACGCGCTCGTTCAAGATCACCCCGATCCCGGGCACGATCACGGTGCACGAGTTCGACTATCGGGCAGAAAACGCAGTGATCTATGACGACGGCGAGATTGTCGTACGCTCGATTCCGGCAATCCACACTGGCGACGGGCCAGTCAGTTACATCATCGAATACGCCGGGCTCAAGCTGGTCTTTGGCGGAGACACCTCGCCCAACAAATGGTTCGTCGAATATGCCAAGGACGCCGATTTCGTGATCCACGAAGCCTTCGCTACGCCGGAATTCTTTATGAAGGATTATGGTCAGCCGGCACAGCTCGCCTGGCGGGCCTGCTGCGAATTCCACACCTCCGGCCCGGCCTTTGGCAAGGTGATGAGCGAGATTCAACCAGGTCACGCCGTAGCCTACCACACGATGGAAGAGGCGCATCAGGAACTTCTGTTGAAGATCCGCTCTACCTATGATGGGCCGCTGTCGATCGCGATGGACATGATGACCTGGAATATCACTGCCGATGGCGTGACCGAGCGCATGGCAGTCTCTGCTGACCGGGCCAGCGCGGTGCCAGGGCCGACCCGCCAGCCGCCACCAGACCCGTCCATTCCGGATCCAATGAGCGACTTCATAAAGGCCGGTGAGTGGGCCCCTGGCTTCAATGCGCAAAACGATATGCTTGACGAGTTCCGGGACGAAAACGGTCTAGCCGACGTCGACTGGCGGCCTGCCAAGCCGTGGTACGAGCCGAACGAGTAAGGCCGCGCAGCGCGGGCCGGGAAGTCGGCCTGTTCTTTTTCAAGACACTGGTATCTTGAAGACGGAGATTTAGACGAGATGAAACACCACCAAATAATTGGGCGTGGAACCTTTCTGCTTTTTGGCGCGCTGGTAAGTGCACTTTTGAACCTCGGTCTTCATGGGATTGCAGAGGCGCAGGAGGAAACCTCGACCGCCTGGTACCCACGAACAGAATCCGTTGGACCAGATGAAATGTTCATCGTCGCGCTCGGCACTGGCATGCCGACCCCCATCACTCGAGCGCAAAAATCAACGGCATGGTATGTCGAACTGGGCAACGGCGACATCTTTCTCTTTGACCTTGGCAGCGGATCAACTGAAAATCTTTTTGCGTTGCGTCCTGATTTTCATAGGGTGGACAAAGTCTTTGTCAGCCACTTACACACTGACCACGTGGCGGATACTGCTGCCTTGTGGATTGGCGGCTGGCTTAGCGGACGGTACACTCCGCTTCACGTCTATGGCCCGTCAGGGGCGACACCCGAGTTAGGCACTGCAGCTTTTGTTGACGGCCTTACAAAGGCGTACGCTTGGGATGTAGCCGGGCGAGCCGGGGTTCTGCCCGATGAGGGAGGCAAGCTGATCGCGCATGAGTTTGATTTCAAACAGATCAACGAGGTCGTATACGAGGAAAATGGTGTCAGGATCACATCGTTCCCGGCCGTGCATTCGCTTGATGGTTCTGTCAGCTATCGGCTCGAATGGAATGGCCTGAGCTTTGTATTCGGCGGCGACTCGGCGCCCAACAGTTGGTTCATTGAGTACGCGAAGGGCGCGGACTTCGTTATCCACGAATGTTTCTACACCCCGGAAGGACTAGCCGCTACGCTCGGTTGGGATCTGCGTCAAGCAACCTTCGTTTCGTCATACATTCATACCCCACCTTCGGGATTTGGGAAAATTATGGCAGAAGTGAAACCGCGTCTTGCCATTGCGTATCACACAATACGTCAACCGGAGCTGGACCAGCTGATGCTCGAAGAAATTCGTGAAGTGTACGATGGACCGCTTATGATTGCTGATGATCTTATGGCATGGACAGTCACGCAGGAAGAAATTATTCAGCGCGAAGTCGTTAGTGCCGAACGCGTGCAGGCGCCGCCAACCACGACGGGGTATATGGAAGCGAAGCGCAGCGGCGAAGCAACTTATTCGGAATTCACGGCAAGCGGAAAATGGGAGGGATACACGCCCCCTCCGCTTCCTGAGCGCTAATCCAGAAAAAGCGACCGCCACGCACGTTGGATGCTCAGTGGCGGATCGCTAAACTTTTGAACAGCTCCTTCAAAATAATGCACTAATGCCGGATTTATTTGGGGTGTTCTATGCATTCTTTCTGCAACAGGCGAACATGTTGCTAGTCTTCAAAGGGTAAGAAAATGCAAAAATTTTTTGGATCCCAATCCGCAAAGCTTACGGCTGTCAGAAGGCTTGGGCTTTCGCCAAAAACGACTTGAGTTACTGGCGCTGAACCAGTCCGATAGCAGTATCGCTTGAGCGTGCAGATACCTAAAAGTTGTTGAAGTTCAAACTTTTTCAGGCGCAAATAGGCATATCAGCGGCACGGATTTCGTATAGTCAAAAACATGCATCTGTATTTGAAATCCCTACAATTTTTGTTGTCTCTGGCCATCTGGAGCGTGATGTTTTCGATCCCATTGCGCGCGGACTACATTCAGTACAATGGCGCAGAGGTCGCGCCAAATATCGCTGAGATTTTCATTGCTCCGGATGGGGTGCGTGTGCAACTGGAAGTCTACGTGGGCGACATCGAACATTTTTCTGATCTTGTTCCGGACGATTGGTTCGACGATGTCAGCGCCCGCAAATCCGAAAGCGAGCGCGCTGAACGCTTTTCACGCGAAGGGCTGACCATCCGGAGAGACGACGAAAGCCGTCTGCCCGTATCCATCAACCTCGTTGAACCGAGGTTTCGCATTGATCGTGGATCACCACTTTCCGGGCAACGCAATCCGTTAACTGGACAAATGATGCCTTCGGCGCCCGAGGACACTAGGGTTCTTTATGCTGAATTATTCTACAGTTTCGAAGGGGATGCGCCGGCAGCAATTTCTTTTGCTCCACCGTTGCAGGACGGTAGTCCGGTTGCATCCATCGGTTTCATTGTTCGTGACCGTGGCATACCGGTGGCCAATTTCGGTTTCCTTTCAGACTCGATACGCCTCAACATAGATTGGGACGACCCGTGGTACTCCAAATTCGACAACCCGAGTCTAACCCGCCATCATAAGTCTGGCGCGACAACCTACATTTATGTTGAACCGAGGGAAGTGCGGCACGAAACACTGATACGTTTGCGTGATCTCGCCCCTTGGCTCGGGCTCAACTTTAAGGGCGGGGAGGCGTTGAGCCCAGAGCAGCAAGCAGACGTATTAACCCGTTCGCTCGAGTTTTTGGCAGGGCGAAATCACATCGAAATTGATGGGCGTTTGCAAGAAGCAACGTATCGGCGCGGTGCGATACTAACAATGGATGTCACCGGGTTGGAAGTTGTACGTGAAAACACTGAGGTGAACGTTGATGAAGCGTTTGTTGGTGTCATATACTCATTCCCCCACCGTGACCTTCCCAGGGAAGCTGTCGTCACTTGGGATATGTTCAGCGACCGAATAAAAGATGTTCCTGCAACCCTGTCGGACCCTGCAGGTCCATTCTTAAGCGGCGCGAACTCCGATGATCCAGTCGTTCGCTGGACCAATCACCTTTTGACCTACGAAAGCCCTCAAGTGGAACCCGTCAAGTCTGGTGGAGTTGGCAGTTTGCGAATGCCAGTAGTGTCTGTGCTGACGGTGCTTTTGGCCGTTGCAGCCGGATCACAAGCGTTTCTGAAAAAGGGGCTTTCCCGCGCGGTAATGTTTGGTGTGGCAATTGCCAGTTTGGCGGCAGGATACACTCTCCGTGGCGCAGGTGTTGTGCAGGTGCGCAACCCCATAAGCATGCAGCCCGACCAGGAGGTAGCTACCGACGCTTTAAGACGACTGTTGGAAAATGTGAACAACGCGAATCTGGAAATCACTCCAAAGGATCGTCAGAATGAGTTGGCGCCGATAGTTTTACACACCGAACTAGCTGAGGTTGCGGCGGAACTAGATCGCGCATTGGCTGTGCGTGTTCCGGGCGGCGGGGTCGCGCGGGTTACAAGCCTCGAAGAAGTCTTTTTGGACGACATAGCTCAACTGGAAAACGGATTCGGATTCCGCGCCGTCGCGAATTGGACCGCCGAAGCCACTGCTGCGCACTGGGGGCACAGCCATCGCCGGCCAATTCTATTCCGTGCGCTTGTCGAGGTCGTGGAAGACGGCGGCTATTGGAAACTACAAGGTATTACCGTGTTAGAGGTGCGCGAAAAGAATGCTTAATCTGCGGAGTCTGATCGCTTTTCGTGGTTTTCTTTTTGCACTGCTTGCGCTGGCACTTGCTTTGACCGATACGGCGCCTGCCACGGCGCATTTCCTGTTAAACTTAAATGTTCGTATTCTTCATGTTGAGCATCTGCCAGATGGGCTCCGTATCCACATGCGGACACCGATGCCGTATCTCGTGGCAGACAAAATAGGTGAAGTCGACGATAGCGCTCTTCCTGAGCCTGCACCATTTACCAGCAACGCATTCGAAGATGGGCAAGTTGTACATTTTCTTGACGCGGCCAAGGTCGCCTCGGATCCGAAGGGGCTTGGTCGTATCGCAGAAGAGGCTCTATTGATAAATGTCAACGGGCTACGTCTGCGCGGCGAGGTCGAAAGTGTCCGTTTGCACGCCGTCGGCCGAGAGCCGGGCTTTGCAACGCTTGACGAAGCTCGCGCCGTATTTGCGCTAGATACGAATGTCTCGAATCTCCCAACGCCGCTTTATGTGGGCGACTCTGTAGTGGATATTCAGTTACGATACTTTTCCGAAGGGTCAGTTTTAGCCTATTCACTCTCCAGTGGATTGAATCCAAATCTACCGGATCAGGAGAACACAGCAAATCTGATCATTGACTATGGCCCCGGTCAGCCAAAGGTCTTTCGTACACGCGGCCTTCTTGACGAACCTGTTGAAATATCGCGGTCGCAGGCAGCGGCCATTCTGACCTTTGTCTGGGAAGGTGTACGTCATATCCTAGAGGGCTTGGACCATGTTCTCTTCGTCATTTGCCTTGTACTTGGGGCTGCGACATTTAGATCGTTGTTGTGGCGGGTCACCGGCTTCACTGTCGGTCACAGTGTTACACTGGCACTGGGGTTCTTTGGCTACGTTCCAAAAGGGAACTGGTTCGTGCCGGCAGTCGAAACCGGAATAGCGCTATCGATTATCTATGCTGGATTGATCGCAATCCGACAACCTTCCGAAAACGAGGGGCCTGAGCTCAAAATCATTCTTGTTACGTTCGGCATCGGTCTCTTGCACGGGCTGGGTTTCAGTTTTGTCTTGCAGGAGATATTACAGGTGACCGCACCAAACATTTGGCAGAGCTTGCTGGCATTCAACGTAGGCGTTGAGTTGGGCCAATTGCTTATCGTGCTAGCCATTTGGCCGTTGTTTGGACTGGCCAACAGATATGCTGCCCATCTTGGAAGACTTACTCGCCAAGTTACCGCGACAGCGTGCGTCGGGATTGCTGTCTACTGGACAATTGACCGTGTCTCTCAACTCGCAGCGAGCTTTGCTTGAAGACTGATTTGTCCTCAATAACTCTGAACTCTACAACTTGGCTTGCGGCAAACATCGACGTAGATTTTTCGGATAACGCCCGCTAACTTTGTGGACGGTTGCGTACAATATACTGCTGATCCGACCATCCGACAAAGAGAACTATGGCATAGATCATGTACGTCGCCGTCAAAAAACTGTTCGGACCAGGATTGGACAAGACTTGGCAGCTTGGTACGGAAAAAACCCTGTTATTGAACTATGCTATGGCAATTGACTACCCACGCACCGACAGCGCTACGCAGTTTTGCCTTGGAGCGGAAGATGCTTGCGCGATTTGACTGGAGGACCGTTTGCACCTAGCCAAAACCTTCACAATATTCTGGTCGTTCGCTTTGCGCAGCGCACCTGTGCGGTGTTTGAATTTGCGGGTGTTGTTAACGTGCTTCCTTCCAATAGTTATTGCCGGGTGCGCCATACCTCGAAATCTTGTTGGCATTGGAGAGCCTCTCTCGAACGAAAGCGATTCAATAAGTGCAGCAACGCATCGAATTTATGTTGCGACCACGAGAGCCCCATCTGATGACGAAGGTGTATTTTTCTCTGGAGGTCGGTCCGAAAGTCTGCACTTCGCCTCGGTGGATGTCTCGATCCCGCCAAATCACCGGCCTGGAGAAGTAAGCCTTCCAAGAAATGGCCCACCAGATCCGTTGAAGCATATTGTGCTCCACAATCCCCAGCGGATAACAGGTGCTGCCTCTTTCGCTGATGTAATTGACAGCGCCGCGACAACTCGAAATATCACGCTGCGTTCGGCTTTGGTATTTGTTCACGGTTACAACACCAATATGACCGAAGCTATTGCTCGATTTGCACAGCTAGTTGAAGACACCGGTTATCAAGGCGTTCCTATACTTTTTTCATGGCCTTCAACGCGTCGAACCATCGACTATGTTGCTGATATTAACAGTGCAGCAATTTCTAGGGATGCCATGGTTCAGGTAGCTCTGTTGCTTGAAACTACGCGGGTCAACGGCTTCGACATCGTTGCACATTCGATGGGTAACTTCCTGACAATGGAAGCGGTGCGCACAATGGCGCTTCAAGAAAACCTGGAAGCTCTAAACAAGTTGAACACCATTGTCCTCGCGTCGCCTGACATCGATGTAGACCTCTTTGTCCGGCAGTTGGCCACTGTGCCAAACGAAGAGCGAAGAAAGTTCGTAATTCTGATGTCTAGAGACGACAAAGCTTTGCGGGTCGCACGTATGGTTGCCGGTAATCAACCACGTCTGGGAGCCGCAGATCCACAGTCCATTAGCCAGTTCGGATTGACAGTGATTGACTTGACTGAGATTGAAGACACCACGAGCATAAATCACTCTAAATTCGCCAATTCCCCGGAGATCGTCCAACTTCTTGGTCAACGGCTTGCCAAAGGTGACGCGCTATCGACGGAGGAAAACGCCGGCGGCGTTTTCATTCAGAAGGTCGGTGGTGTGATAGATGTCTTTCAGCTTCCTTAATGACTGCAGGAAACTACCAATTTGGCGGCATTGTAATTTCTTTGACCTTGTCAGATAAACCGGCTTGAGACGGGGAGGGCGGTTTTGTGGCGTCCGGCCATGACCAAACGATCGCCGCTCCGCTATTTCAAGACCTCGCCCCAGATCATCCGGTTGGCGATGATGCTGTATGTTCGGTTCCCGCTGTTGCTCCGAAACGTGGAAGATTTGCTAGACGAGCGCGGCATCGACGTTAGCCACAAGGCCGTTCGGTTTTGGTGGCACAGGTTTGGTCCGATGTTCGCCGCCGAGATCAGAAAACGACGTATCGAGGGGATGAAGTCGAGCCGCTGGTGGTGGCATTTGGACGAGATGTTTGTGAAGATCAAGGGCGAGCGGTACTACCTTTGACGGGCTGTCGATCACGAAGGAGAAGTTCTGGAGAGCTTCGTCACGAAGAAGCGTGACAGGAAAGCCACGTTGAAATTTCTAAAAAAAGCAATGCAAAAGCACGGTCGCCCCGAAGTGATCGTGACTGATCGGCTCAGGTCGTTTGGCGCTGCTCCAAGAGAGATTGGTGCGGAGCAGCGTCTGGAAACGGGGCGCTTGTTGAGCAACCGCGCTGAGAATTCGCATCTGCCGTTTCGACGAAGAGAACGGGCGATGTTGCGTTTCAGGCGGATGCGCAGTTTAGAGAAATTCGCCGCCGTTCACACCTCAGTTCTAAACTTGTTCAACTCGTAGCGCAGCCTGTCTTCTAGAACAAATTTCAATCTAAACAGCGCTGCCGCTCTCGCAGAGTGGCGCGGTCTCTGCGCCGAATAAAGTGCAGGCATCCTGCCCTTTGTGAGACTGGTTCGCACTAGTCTGCCAGCACCGCCATGGCAGCTCGTTGAGGCCTTTGGGTTGTTTTGTCTAGTTAGAGAAATCCAGATCCAAAAAGCAATGCACTGGTGATCACCCCCAGGATCGGTACCACAAGAGGAACGCGAAAATGCTTGGGGGCCTCGTCCGGCTGCATCTTCAGCAGGATAAGCGAAATGTTGACGAGCACAAAGACGCCCAGAACGATCTGGGATGTGCGCTCTGCCAAAGTACCAATCGGTGTAGTTTGAGTCAGCAGAACGATGATCGCTACAACCAGCAAAGTAGCTACAACCGGTGTCTGCGTTGCCTTAGGGACTATCGCCAGAACCTTCGGCAAATGGTCACGGTCTGCTAGTCCGTAGATCACCCGCGAGGCCATAATCATCTGGATCAGTACTCCATTGACTGTCGCCACAATCGCGACCGCGGAAAAGCCCTGTTTAATCACCTCAGGGGCGTTTGAAAACACAAGCGCGAGGGGTGCTGTGGATGTCGAGAGAACATCGATCGGAACAACAAGTAGAACCGTCATTGAGGTTCCCAGATACAACACCGTCGCCAGAACGAGGGTCAGTAAAATCGCTTTTGGGATGGTGCGCACGGGGTCTTTGACCTCTTCCGCAACATTGGCCATGTCTTCGAAGCCAACAAATGCAAAGAAGGCTAGAAGTGATGCCGCGAAAATGCCTCTCCACGCGTCGAGTTCAAGTGGCGGAAGCATCGAACTGATCCCGTATCCCTGCGGATCCTGAACCGACATGCCCCAGCCAATCACAAAGAGAAGGCCTGCGATCTCGATGATCGTGATGACAGCCGCAACAAAGACAGATTCAGTGATCCCCCAAAGCGCGATTAGACCCATGATCAGAACGACGCTGATGGTCAAAACAGGAATCGCAAAACCGGTCAAAGCATGAAGGTATGATGCTGCGCCAATTGCAACGGCAGAAGCGGAGATAACGCCCGAGGCTGCCACCGCAAACCCAACGAAAACCGCCATCCATCTTTTCTGAAATCCCGCCTCAACATAGGCTGCTTCACCTGCGCTGACAGGAAATCGAGTTGCGAGTTCTGCATAGGAAAGCGCGGTGAGTGATACGACGAGCGCGGCTACAACGAACGACAACGCCGCAAACGGTCCGGCAATGTCTGCTGTTGCACCGACTAATACGTAAATGCCCGCTCCGACCGTTACCCCAAGGCCATAAAGCGTGAGCAACGGGGTAGTAAGGGCCCGTCTGAGTTTCTGTTCGTTTGGATCACCAGAGTTCATAGGTGGTTTCCGCCAACTGCCCATTCCGAACGTCGTCAGTGGCGTCCTTCTCTTTTTATCTCGATTGGCGCAGCGGCTTAATCCTATGGTCAAAGCCGCACCGAATGCCTTGTGTCTCAACGTTTGGGCGCATTGGACGCCAATCGACTAACTGGGGGCTCGCCATCACTCTTGCCGAGCCCCCGTGGGTGGAACCTCCACTTCTTCAAAATTCCGTTCACCTTTGTGTTTACTTGGGGACAGGACGGCGAACGTAGAATATGTTGAAACATTCGAATTTCACTATGCAATTCGTGTTGGTGCTTTGATCTATGTCAATCAACTCGCGGCGTCGGGTCTGCGAGGCTGAATGCAAACCAACTGAATTTTGTCGTCGGATTTAAAGGCAAAGCAAACATGCTAGGCGGTGTGAGACTTAGGGTGGAAATCAATTCGTGATGTTCTGGAACCTGTTACCTGCCTTAGGCGGCATCGGCCTGTTCCTTGTCGGCATGCTGTTGATGACCGACGGTTTGAAGGCTTTGGCAGGGGCGAAATTGCGAGACATTTTGGGCCGGTTCACGTCGACACCGTTTACCGGGGCCGTAACAGGCGCGGTCACGACAGCTGCAATCCAGTCTTCCAGTGCGACCACCGTTGCGGCCGTCGGGTTTGTCGCGTCTGGTCTGCTCACATTTCCCCAAGCGCTTGGGATCATCTTTGGGGCCAATATCGGAACGACCATGACAGGTTGGCTCGTCGCGCTCTTGGGGTTCAGGCTAGACCTGGGACAAGTGATGTTGCCAGTTGTTTTTATTGGGGCTTTGCTGGCTCTTTCGGGAAGAAAAGCGGTTTCCGGCCTTGGGCTGGCGTTGGCCGGGTTCAGTTTGATTTTCATTGGGATCGAGCAGCTCAAGTCCGGGCTTGAGGCGTTTCGCGGCGTAGTGACACCTGCCGATTTTCCGCCAGATACACTGCTAGGCAGGCTGAAGCTTGTATTGATCGGCATCCTGATAACGATGGTGACGCAGTCTTCGAGCGCTGGCGTTGCGACAGCATTGGCTGCGTTGAGCGCTGGTGCTGTGAACTTCCCTCAAGCGGCGGCGCTCGTCATTGGAATGGACGTGGGGACAACTTTCACCGCTGTTCTAGCCACATTTGGTGGGGGCACGATGGCTCGTCGAACCGGTTTCGCTCATGTGATCTACAACGTGATGACAGGAGTAATGGCATTTTTTTTGCTGGGGCCATTTACTTCGGTCTTTGTAAGCGGGGTGGGGGCAGGAAATTCTCTGACTGCGCTTGTCGCGTTCCATAGTTTCTTCAACGCCATAGGCGTGGCGCTGATCTTGCCCTTCGCCAAACCCTTTGCCAGATTTGTCGAGGCGCTCGTACCCGACCGAGGTGCTGAGTTAACGAGATCTCTGGATCCGCTTGTCCTTGGGACGCCGGAAATAGCTGTGGATGCAGCAAAAGCTGCAGTCGAACAAATTGTTAGGGCCGAAGTAGCGCACCTTCGGTTATGTATGGGGGCATCTGAGCCAAACGGAATCAACTTTGGGCGGGACAGCATTGAGACTGCTATATCCGAAGCGCGCTCGTATCTAGATAAGATAGAACTGTCCAGCAGGTCCGACGTAGAGTTGTCCAGCATCAAGGGTATGTACCATATCCTCGATCATCTTGATCGGTTGCTTTACCGGTGTAGCCAAGATGATCGGATAAGCGAGTTGCCGAAAGACCCGCGCTTGAAACGGCTTGCTTCAGTGGTGATTGCGGCGACTGATGGCTATTTGGAAATCGACAATCCAGCGCAGTGTGAAATCACGCTGAATCGCGTTCGCCGTTTTCTGCGACGACAGAGGAAACTTAGCAGAGACTTGCTCATCGCCGATGCTGCGACTGACAGTCTGCCGGACGACGTGGTCTGGGCTCGTTTGGATGCCCTCAGATGGTTACATCGCGTGTCTTATCACCTTTGGCGAATTCGTTGGCATTTGAACGCATTGGAAGGAGTGCCGTCTGGGCGCGAGGGTGGTAAGGTCAATGACGAAGTGGCGTAGTTGGAGGTCTGCCCGGATTAGATTGGGCGTGTGCTCAAACGCTATTCGACTGAAACGCCAATGTTCGTGCTGGTGCGGACAACATGAGCAAGGTCAAAGACGTTCCTTAGCTATACTGTTTAATGAGATCTTCATTAGTGGCAGCGATTTGGAGGAGAATATGCAGGTTTATCGAGGGATTCTACTGGCCCTGTTAGTCACCGGGCCTGCACTAGCACATGAGGTCAGCGTCAGTGCGGGAAGTGATTTGTACCGGACGTATTGCTGGCAATGTCACGGTTTCGAAGCGACCGGAGACGGGCCAATGGCCGAAATGTTGGCTATTCGAACACCCGACCTTACCAAATTGGCGGGCGAAAACGACGGTGTGTTTCCGATAGTTCGCATAGCTGAACAGATTGATGGTCGTTCACAATTGCTCGCCCATGGGGGCGAAATGCCAATCTTTGGCGCGGTGTTTGAGACAGACCAAAAAATCGCGGTGGCTATACCTAATGGGCAATCTATGATGGTAGGCCTGCCGTTGGCGAATTTGCTCGCCTTTCTTGAATCGATCCAGTCTGAATAGTCACTGACCAATCTGCTCATCCGCGTCAGCCGTTCGTCTGATTGACATGAGAGTCAACGGCGGCCCCAACACCTCGAAGGCCACAGTACTGGCTAGAGTAAAGGCCATGATCAACGCGGCCCAATGCGGAAATTGCTCTCCGGCTACAAGGGCCATTCCTACCGCGACACCGGCCTGTGGTAACAAGGCGGTACCGTACCAGCGGGTTTGACGGCGAGGCAGGCCGCCCAGTATTGCTCCGCAGTAACCTCCGACAAGTCGGGCCACGGCACGCAAGAATAGGAAAAGAGCACCAGCCCAGCCCATCAAGCCGAAGGCTTCAATTTCCAACGTGGCGCCAGCCAATAGGAAGAACAGAATCATGAACGGCCACTGAATGTGCTCGATCTCATGAAAAGCATGGTCGTGATGGCGGGCAAGATTCCCGATAACTGCGCCCGCAACCATGCCTGCTACCAAGAAGGAAACCTCCAGCCAAAGCGCGAGGCCCGCTGTAAGAAAGACTATGCCCACTGCTTCTGCCTGCGTTGGCTCCCCCGGTTTCAAGCGGCCGGTCAGGTAAGCGGATGGCACGCCTAGTGCGCAACCCAGCAAAATAGCCCCTCCGAAATCCCACATCGCTGTGGTCGTGACAGTGGCCCAACCGTCCGAATGACCGGCCAGAACCAAGGCGATGCTGAAAACAATCAGACCCCAAGCGTCATCAATTGCGACGACGCCCTTTAATGTCTCGGTGAAGCTGTTGGACACCCCAGATTGTTTGATCACGTCTGTCATGGCGGCCGGAGCTGTAGCCGTAGCAATCGCCGCCAACACTAACGCCAACCCGAAGGGTACGCCAATTGCGGTCAGTCCAGCAGGCACAATAACAAGGGTTGCAACCACGATTGAAATCGAAATCGTCAGAATGGCTCGGCCATGCCGTACCAGGTTCTCGTATGTCAAAGATCCTCCAAGAAGGAACGCGACCATCGTCAAGGCTACAATCGATATCTCGTCGAACCACATTGCGACGTCGAGTGGGATCAACCCCATTCCGGCGTTCCCGGCGATCAGACCGAGGAAAAGTAAGGTTGTAACACGAGGAAAATGCGTGGCCCGGCCAAGTTGGTCGGCCGCCAATCCGGCAAGGAAGAGGATACCAAGGGTAATCAGAAAGCCGGCAATGTGCATAGAAAACCAAGCGTTAAGTTCTTGTCTAGACTACTCTAACTCCAACACTGCCCTCTAGGAACCGATGTCGGAGAGAATGTGAGTGCCCTGTCGCGGTCTAAGCCGAGAGTTCTAAAGATAAGCGTAATTGATCTGTATTAAGGCGAAAGCATGCCGCAGGTGGCACAATAGCTTATTCAGGAAATGAGGAGGAATTTTCGATGCCGAGAAAGAAATCTAGCACAAATAGCCCGACCTCAGTTGTGGATGTTTTCAAGCAAATGCAGCCGCCCATGTCTGGCAATCCGGCCTTCGGTGCCCAGATCGAACAGTTTTGGGACGCACAAGAAAAATTGCTCGAAGAAACAGAGGCCTTTGCACAGCATTGGTTCGAACGGCGTCATGAGGCGGTCCGGACGGCTCTAAAAGCTGCACGAAATGTGTCTTCCGCGAACCCGTCCGATCCCTCCAAAGCCCTTCAGAGCATGGCGGAGTGGCAGCGCCATTCGGCGGAGCGGTTGGTTGCTGACATTCAGGAATGGTTCGAAACCGTGTCCCGTTGTGCATCTTATGTCGCTGAAACCGAAGCTGAAGCTGTTGAGAAAACAGTTGATGAGGTTGTAGCCGCTACAAAGAGCGCGGGGAAATCGTCAAAGTCTGAGCCTGTTTAGGTTTCCTGCTGCCGAGGAACCAAACTGGAATCACCGGAGCAGTAGATAGGCGGTCAAATGTACAAGAATATCCTGATCCCGGTTGCTCTGGACCAAGAACACGACACACAAGCGTCGTTTGAAGCCGCGCGCCAATTGGCTGATGCGGACGCTGTATTCACCGTGATACACGTCCAAGAACCAATTCCGGCGTATGTAGCGTCTCAGATTCCCAGCGAAGTACTTGCCAATACGCGGCATGAAATCTTGGAAAACCTGCATCAAACTGCTTCTGAAATTCCAGGCGCGAAGGTTCGGCTCATCTCTGGTCACGCGGGTAGGGCTATTGTCGACTGCGCAAATGAGAGCGACGCGGATTGCATCGTCTTGGCTTCGCACAAGCCTGGTTTTGAGGACGTTTTCTTAGGTTCCACTGCGTACAGAGTCGTGCATCACGCCAGGTGCTCGGTTCATGTAATTCGTTGAGCGGTCTTGTCAGAAGAACTTTGTTTGAGTGGGGCGGGGGTGCTGCGTAGCTATTGCCCAGGTCCAGACCTGCCTCCTTCAAATACTTTAAAACCAGTCCCGAGATCATCTGCCTTGCAGTGATGCTGTACATTCGTTTCCCGCTCTCGCTTCGGAATGTCGAAGATTTGTTGCACGAGCGAGGCATCGACGTGAGCCACGAAACTGTC
>NZ_JBXWRZ010000030.1:0-39462 GCF_059613165.1 Ruegeria sp. BHSB172 | reverse complement strand
TCAAAGCGACCTTGGCCACCCCCACGGGGACATGGCTTGTCAGGTCGCGCGCTGCGGCGGGTTCCAGATGCCGCGGAGATTTCGGAAAAAACACGAACCCCACATAGCGCGCGCCCGCATCAACGGCGGCACGCAACGCATCCGGTGCGGTCAGGCCGCAGATCTTGACGCTGATTTCGCCGGGCATCAGTACGCTCAGCTGGCCTCGTCCAGCAGGGCAAGCACATCGTCCTCACCCTCACTCTGTTTTTTCTTCAGCTTTTTGACCTCTCGCTCAAGCTTGCGCACCTCGGTGGATTTCACCGACGCATCGCGGCGATGCTTGTGTTCGCGCAACCACTCCCACAGGAAACCGATGACAAGACCGGCGACCACGCCGCCCAAGACCACAAGAAACAGGGGCAGGTTTGTCGAAAGATTGAAGCCCAGCAACTCGGCCAAGGCATCTGGCATCAGCTTCAACTGTACCATTTGCCGGTTGGCCAGGGAGACTGAGACCAGGACGATTCCCAGCGCCGCCAGGAACCCGTATCGAATGTAGCGCATCATGAGATCACGCCTTACCGTTCAAACGGTCCCTTAGCAACTTCCCTGTCTTGAAAAACGGCACGCATTTTTCCTCGACCTGAACGGTTTCACCGGTGCGCGGGTTGCGGCCAACGCGTGCATCCCGTTTTTTCACCGAAAATGCGCCAAAACCGCGCAGCTCGACACGGTCGCCACGTGACATGGCGTCAGTGATTTCTTCGAAAACGGTATTCACGATCCGCTCAACATCGCGCTGGTACAGATGCGGGTTTTCATCGGCAATCTTCTGAATCAGTTCTGAACGGATCATGCGTGCTACCCTCCCAGGTCACCGTGTCGTCTCGTCTACTGGTTTGGACAGTATAGGAAAAAACGCTGGCATGGGGAACGCAAACTCTGGCCGTCCGGGGCGCAATTTGCAGAAAAGAACGCGAAATTCGCGCAGCGACGTGTAATTTCGGGGAAACAAGCATGAACCTAATGCCGATTAACCCGGATTTTCAGAACGCGTTGATTCGAAAAAGAAACGGCCCCGCACGGATGTACGGGGCCGCCAATTCGGGTTTATGCCGTTGGGCCGGGCTTAGTCGCCCGACTTCAGCGCGGCGCCCAGAATGTCGCCCAGCGATGCGCCCGAGTCCGACGAGCCGTACTGTTGAACGGCTTCTTTCTCTTCGGCGATTTCGCGCGCCTTGATCGACAGGCCCAGACGGCGGGTCTTGCTGTCGACGTTGGTCACGCGGACATCGACCTTGTCACCGACCGAGAAACGCTCGGGGCGCTGTTCGGCACGGTCGCGGCTCAGGTCCGAACGGCGGATGAAGGACTTCATGCCTTCGTATTCCACCTCGATGCCGCCATCTTCGATCGCGGTCACTTCGACGGTGATGACCGAGCCACGCTTCACGCCGCCCACGGCTTCGGCGAACTTGTCACCGCCCAGGGCTTTGATCGACAGCGAGATCCGCTCTTTTTCAACATCAACTTCCGAAACGACCGCCTGAACGACGTCGCCCTTGCGGTAGTTCTGGATGGCATCTTCGCCACGCTCGTCCCACGACAGGTCGGACAGGTGCACCATGCCGTCGATGTCGCCTTCCAAGCCGATGAACAGACCGAATTCGGTGATGTTCTTGACTTCGCCTTCGACCTGAGTGCCCTCGGGGTGCGTTTCTGCAAACACTTCCCACGGGTTGCGCTGGGTCTGCTTGAGGCCCAGAGACACGCGACGCTTGGCGCCGTCGATTTCCAGAACCATGACGTCGACTTCCTGGCTGGTCGAAACGATCTTGCCGGGGTGGACGTTCTTCTTGGTCCAGGACATTTCGGACACGTGCACCAGACCTTCGACACCGGGCTCGAGCTCGACGAACGCACCGTAGTCGGTGATATTGGTGACGCGACCCTTGTGCACCGAACCCAGCGGGTATTTGGCGGCAACCAGATCCCACGGATCTTCCTGCAGCTGCTTCATGCCCAGGCTAATGCGGTGGGTTTCCTTGTTGATCTTGATGACCTGAACCTTGATGGTCTCGCCGATCGACAGGATTTCCGACGGGTGGTTCACACGGCGCCATGCCATGTCGGTGACGTGCAGCAGGCCGTCAACGCCACCCAGGTCAACAAAGGCACCGTATTCGGTGATGTTCTTGACGACACCCTCGACGGTCTGGCCCTCGGACAGGTTGCCGATGACTTCGGCGCGCTGTTCGGCACGCGATTCTTCCAGGATGGCGCGACGCGACACGACGATGTTGCCACGGCGGCGGTCCATCTTCAGGATCTGGAACGGCTGCTTCAGACCCATCAGCGGGCCAGCGTCGCGCACGGGGCGCACGTCAACTTGGCTGCCGGGCAGGAACGCAACTGCGCCACCCAGATCCACGGTGAAGCCGCCCTTGACGCGGCCGAAGATGGCACCTTCTACGCGCTCGTCGTCGGCATAGGCTTTTTCCAGACGATCCCAGGCCTCTTCACGGCGGGCCATCTCGCGCGAGATGACGGCTTCGCCACGGGCGTTTTCCGCGGCGCGCAGGTACACTTCGACCTCGTCGCCAACAGCGATTTCAGGGGCTTCGCCGGGATTTGCGAATTCTTTCAGATCGACCCGGCCTTCCATCTTGTAGCCGACGTCGATGATGGCTTGGCCCGCTTCGATCGCGATGACCTTGCCTTTGACAACCGAACCCTCTTCGGGGGTGTCCATTTCGAAGCTTTCGTTCAGGAGGGCTTCGAATTCCTCCATGGTTGCGTTAGCCATGTGGCGTTGTTTTCCTTTGCATAACGTTTTTTCTGGCCGAGCGGTTGTCTCCGCCGGTCTTGGAGTTGGTCCGGCAACCTGAAACAGTGCCACAAAACAAAGAGGGCCGGTTGTGTCCGACCCTGCTCGTCTCATTGTTTTATGGCTCAAATTGCCTTGTCGACGGGCGCTCTGTAGCAACTTGGCGGCCGCACCGCAAGGGTTTCCGGGCGATTCCGGCGCATTCGGCGATGCCATGCAGGCTCGGGCGGTCACTCCAGCGCCCGGGCGGCCACCCTGCTGTTCGCGGCCCGGCATTTTCAAACGGTTTATCCGCGGCCTCACATGCCCGAGGACAGCTTTTCCTGAATGACGGCGATCGCCTTTTCCAAAGCGGCCTCGATGCTCAGGTCCGTGGTGTCCAAAAGAACGGCATCGTCGGCCGGTTTCATCGGGGCCGTGCTGCGCTCGGCATCCCGCGCGTCGCGCTCGCGGACATCGGCCAGAACCTGCGCGCGGGTCACATCCGCGCCCTTCCCCACAAGTTCCAAATAGCGCCGCTCGGCGCGCACTTCGGGGCTGGCGGTGACGAACAGCTTCACCTCGGCCTCGGGGCAGATCACCGTACCGATATCGCGCCCGTCCAGCACCGCGCCGCCGGCCCGCCGAGCAAAGCTGTGCTGGAAATCGACAAGGGCTGCGCGCACCTCGGGAATCACCGCCACCTTCGACGCCGCCTGCGCGATCTCGGCAGTGCGCAGATCGCCCTGTTCCAACTCCTCGGCCGTCAGGGACCGCGCAGCCTCGACCGGGTCGGTGCCGTCCAGCGTGCGCCGGCCGACCGCACGATACAGCAGCCCCGTATCCAGGTGCGCCAGCCCGAAATGCGCGGCGACGGCCTTGGAGATCGTGCCCTTTCCCGCAGCGGCCGGGCCGTCGATGGCGACAGTAAAGCTCATGTGCGCTCGATCTTGGCGCCCAAGCCGTTCATCAAAGGCTCGAAGATCGGGAACGAGGTCGCGATGGGGCTGCCATCATCAACCGAGACCGCCTGTTGCGCGCCCATGCCCATCACCATGAAAGACATGGCGATGCGATGGTCCAGAAAGCTTGCGCAGGTGCCGCCGCCGGGCACGCCGCCGATGCCCAGCCCGTCGACCGACCACCAGTCATCGCCCTCGTCAACCGTGACGCCGTTGGCCCGCAAGCCACGCGCCATGGCGTCGATGCGGTCGCTTTCCTTGACGCGCAGTTCCTGGACGCCGCCCATCATCGTCTTGCCGGTCGCGTTGGCCGCAACCACCGACAGCACCGGATACTCGTCGATCATCGAGGCCGCGCGTTCGGGCGGGACGTCGATGCCCTTCATGTCGGGCGAGTAGCGCGCACGCAGATCGGCAACCGGCTCGCCGCCTTCCTCGCGCATGTTTTCATAGGTCAGATCGGCACCCATCTCGCGCAGCGTGGTGAACAGGCCGGCACGCGTGGGGTTCAGGCCGATGCCCGGCACCAGAACGTCCGAGCCCGGCGTGATCAACGCCGCACAGACCGGGAAGGCAGCGCTGGACGGATCGCGCGGCACGGCGATCACCTGTGGCTTCAACTCGGGCCGGCCGGTCAGGGTAATGACCCGGCCTTCGTCGGTGTCCTCGACCGTGATTTCGGCGCCAAACCCCGCCAACATCCGCTCGGAATGGTCACGGGTGGCTTCCTTCTCGATCACCACGGTCTTGCCGGGCGCGTTCAGGCCGGCCAGCAGAACAGCTGATTTCACCTGGGCCGAGGGCACCGGCACTTCGTACCACACCGGCACCGGATCGGCCGCGCCGACGATCGTCATGGGCAGGCGCCCGCCCGAGCGGCCCACGGCCTGTGCCCCGAACAGGGCCAACGGATCGGTCACCCGCGCCATCGGGCGCTTGTTCAGGCTGGCATCGCCGGTGAAGGTCGCGCTGATCGGGCTGGTGGCCATCGCGCCCATGATCAGGCGCACGCCCGTGCCCGAGTTGCCGCAGTCGATCACCTGATCCGGCTCGGCAAAGCCGCCCACGCCGACGCCGTGCACCGTCCATTCGCCATTCCCGTGCGAGATCACCTCGGCTCCGAACGCGCGCATCGCCTTGGCAGTGTCCAGAACGTCTTCGCCTTCCAGCAGGCCCGAGATCCGGGTCTCGCCCACGGCCATCGCCCCAAGGATCAGAGAGCGGTGCGAAATCGACTTGTCGCCCGGCACTTCGGCCGTGCCGGTCAGCGGGCCGCAGGGATGCGAGGTCATCGGGATGGGCGTGCCGTGTCCGGACATGAGGGCTCCTTTTGCGCTATCAGTGCCCCTGCCGATTAGCGAATTGGCGCCGCAGCGTCCAGCCGCAATCACCCGTTGCGGCGGAACGTCAGGTAGTGCGGCGTGCGGCCTTCACGCAGGGCTTTCTGCTCGTAGCGGGTGGAAATCCAGTCGTCCCACGGCTTGCGCCAATCCTCGGGCCCCTCGGCCAGCCATTCGAAACCGGCGCGGGGCACTTCCTCGAGTGTCTGGCGGACGTAGTCCGGGATATCGGTCGCCACGCGGAAAATCGCGCCGGGTTTCAGCACACGTGCCAGCGGCTCCAGATGCTCGGGGGTCACGAAGCGGCGGCGGTGGTGCCGCTTTTTGGGCCACGGATCGGGATAGAGCAGAAACGCGCGCGAAATGCTGGCATCGGGCAGCACGTCGAACAGGTCGCGCACATCGCCGGGATGCACCGCCAGGTTGGTCACTTCGGCCCGGCGGATCTTGCCCAGCAGCATGGCCACGCCGTTGATGAACGGCTCGGCGCCGATGATGCCGATATCGGGGTTCTGCTGCGCCTGGTGCACCAGATGCTCACCACCGCCGAACCCGACCTCAAGCCATACCGGCTTGCCGCCGAACAGCGCGTCTAGGTCGATAGGGGTGCGGTCGGGGTTGCTGTCCCAATCCACCGCGCCCGGCGACAGGGCGGCCAGGTCCTCGGACAGATAGGTCTTTTGGCTGGGCTTCAGGGTCTTGCCCTTGAAGCGGCCGTAGAAGTTTCTGCGGGGGCGTTCGGGTGACTGGGTGCTCATGCCGGTGCCCTTACTGCGGCGGCGTTTGCGTTGCAAGGGTCGGGCCGCGCCGGAGGGGCGCACTTCGAAACGGAAACGGCGCGCCACATCGGACGCGCCATGCCGTGTTTTGTTTCCCGATGCCGGCTCAGACAGCCTTTTTCAAGGCCTCGACCAGATCGGTCTGCTCCCAGCTGAAGCCGCCGTCGGCATCCGGTTCACGCCCGAAATGCCCATAGGCCGCGGTGCGCTGATAGATCGGCCTGTTCAGTTGCAGATGCTCGCGGATGCCGCGCGGGGTCAGGTCCATTACCTGCCCGACGGCCCGTTCAATCGAGGCGTCGTCAACCTGTCCGGTGCCGTGGGTGTCGGCGTAGATCGAAAGCGGCTTGGACACGCCGATCGCATAGCTCAGCTGGATCGTGCAACGCTCGGCCATGCCGGCGGCCACGACGTTCTTGGCCAGATACCGCGCGGCATAGGCCGCCGACCGGTCGACCTTGGTCGGGTCCTTGCCCGAAAACGCCCCACCCCCATGCGGGGCCGCACCGCCATAGGTATCGACGATGATCTTGCGCCCGGTAAGGCCGGCATCGCCGTCGGGGCCGCCGATGACGAACTTGCCGGTGGGGTTCACATGCCAGTCGGTCTGGTCGGTCAGCCAGCCTTCGGGCAGGATCTCTCGCACATAGGGTTCGACGATCTGGCGGATGTCGTCCGACGTCAACGCTTCGTCCAGATGCTGCGTGGACAGCACGATCGAGCTGACGCCCACCGGCTTGCCGTTGCGGTAGATCACCGACAACTGCGACTTGGCATCGGGTCCCAGCGCAGGCTCGGCGCCGCTTTTGCGAACCTCGGCCAGGCGGCGCAGGATTGCATGCGCATACTGGATCGGCGCCGGCATCAGGGCCGGGGTTTCCGTTGTGGCGTAACCGAACATGATGCCCTGATCGCCTGCGCCTTCGTCTTTGTCGCCCGACGCATTCACCCCCTGTGCGATATGCGCGGATTGCTCGTGAAGCAGGTTCGTCACCTCGACCGTTTCGTGGTGGAACTTGTCCTGCTCGTACCCGATATCCTTGATACAGGCGCGCGCGATCTCTTCGATCCGGCCCATGTAGTCATGGAGCCGCTCCTGATCCGACAGCCCGACCTCACCCCCGATCACCACACGATCGGTAGTGGCAAAGGTCTCACACGCTACGCGCGCTTCGGGTTCTTCGCTCAGAAAGGCATCGAGGACTGCATCGGAAATACGGTCACAGACCTTATCGGGATGCCCTTCGGAAACGGATTCCGAAGTAAAGGTGTAGTTCTGTCGGGACATGAAAGCGCTCCATTAAGATTTCCCCCGTCACGCCAGGAAGCCGTTGTGACGGGCATCCGACGGGATACGCCCCCAGAAACAGACGGTCAATCGGTATTTATTCGCCAACAGGCCGAACGTTGCGCCCAAGCAGCACGAACAGGCCCACCAGAAGCACAAACACCGGAAAATCCCCGAACCGCGAATAAGGGGTCGGCGGCAATGGCAGCGGCAGGCCGGCATCGACATGCCCCGCCTGGCCCAGCGGCAGCGCAGCGGTCACGTTGCCCAGCGGGTCGATCATCGCCGAAACGCCGGTATTGGCAGACCGGGCCAGCGGCAGCCCCTGTTCGATCGCACGCATTCTGGCCTGGGCCAAGTGCTGGTACGGGCCCGACCGAGTCCCGAACCAGGCATCGTTGGTGACCTGCAACAGCAGGCTGGGCCGTTCAGGTCCAGCGGCGGCAATCTGCGGGAAAATGGCCTCGTAGCAGATCAGCGGCAGAACGCTCCCCAGATCTCCGGCCCGCAACAGGCGCGGACCGGGACCGGCGCTGAATCCGCTTCCGGTCGTGGCGGCCAGGCCGCTCAGCCCGAACCGCTCCAGCAGATCGCCCAAGGGGATGTATTCGCCAAACGGCACTAGATGATGTTTGTCATACAGGCCTGCCCGCTTTCCGGATTCATCCAGATACACCACCGAGTTGTAGATTCGCAGCCCCTCGGCCCGCTGAATTCCCAGAACCATCGGGGTGCCCTGCGCGGCATCGGCAATGGCGTCGAGATAGAGCTGCGCGCTGTCCAGCCACGCCGGCACCGAGGTTTCGGGCCAGACGATCAGGTGGGGCCTGGGTTCGGCGGCCGTGAACTCGATCTGGCGCGCAAAGAAAACGGGCGTGAAGGCCGGGTCCCATTTCTGGTGCTGGGGGGCATTTGGCTGGTTCAGGCGCACGATCTTTCCGGTCTGCGCAACCGGTGGCCGCATGGCGGCATAGGCCGTAGCCAGCCCGGCACAGACCGCAATCGCGACCAAAGGTCCCACCGCATGCCGCGCCGGACGATCGCCAACCAAAGCAGCGCCCAGCGGCAGAAACAAAAACAGGGTCAGCGCACCCAGACCATAGGGGCCGACCAGGGCCAATACCTGCGCGACATACGTATCCACCCAGATCTGCGCCAGACCCGCCCAAGGGAACCCCGTCAGAGCATATCCGCGCGCAAACTCGGCCAGGGACACGGCCAGCGCCAGCAACATGGCCCGGCGGATCGCCGTTCCCCGCACCCGATGCACCAGCCCAAACGCCACCGCCCAGAACAGGGCCAGCCCGCCCGCCATGAACACGAGCGCAAACGGCGCCATCCAGCCATGGCGTTCGGGCTCAACCAGAAACGGCTCGATGATCCACGAGAGCGCATGCGAGAAATAGCCGGTCGCAAAAAACCAGCCGACTGCGGCCGCGCCCGTGCGGGTCTCGCTGGCCAAGAACAGCGGCGTCAACAGAACCAACGATACAGCAGTGGCCCACCAATACCCAAATGGCGCCAGACCAAATGCCGCAACCACACCCAGCCCGGCGGCCGCCAGGTACCGCACAGCGCGCGACCACCGCTTCGCTGGGTTCATGCAGCCATATCCGGCACCATCACGCGCAAACGCTTGATCCGGCGCGGGTCGGCATCGATCACCTCGAATTCCGGCCCGTCGGGATGTTGGACCACCTCGCCTCGCGCCGGCACGCGCCCTGAAAGCATGAAGACCAGACCGCCCAGAGTTTCGATTTCTTCCTCGTCCACGTCCTCGTGATTGGTCAGAGACCTGCCGATCTCGGCCTCGAAATCCTGAAGCGGCGCCTTGGCCTGTACGATGTAGCAGCCGGGCCGCTCCTGGACCCACATCTGGTCTTCGTCGGCGTCATGCTCGTCTTCGATCTCGCCGACCACCTGTTCGATCAGGTCTTCGATGGTCACCAGACCGTCAACACCGCCATATTCGTCGATCACCAGCGCCATGTGGCGCCGCTCGGTCTGCATCTTGGCCAGCAAAACGCCAATCGGCATGGACGGTGGCACGAACAGAAGCGGCCGAAGCATCGAGCGCAGGTCGAACGGCTTGGTACTGCCATTGAACCCGTGGGTCAGCGCAAAATCCTTCAGGTGGACGAAGCCAAGCGGCGTGTCCAACGTGCCCTCATAGACCGGAATGCGCGACAGGCCGCTCTCGCGGAAGACCTGCGCCAGCTCATCCTTGCCGATCGTTACTGGAACCGAGACGATATCTGCCGACGGTATGGCCACGTCCTCCACCCGCATCCGCCGCAGGTTGATCATGCCACGAGGCTGCACTGTTTCGGCCGCATGCCCGTTGACCGCGCCGCCCGTGTCTTCGCTGTTTGGAGAGAACGCTTCCAGCAAGCGCGAGAAAAGCCCGCTTTTCTCTTTGGTTTCGTCGCCGTTCCGTGAATGCGCGCTTTGCGCTGCCCCAGAACTGCCGTCTATGTCGCCCATTTTCCTGTTCCAGTTGATCGGGCACAAGGCCCCATGTCACGCATTATATGGGTTACCGATACCCATTTTGCCAAGTATTTCGATTTCGCACCGCTCCATTACAGTGGCGTCCTGGTCACGAACGTGGTCATAACCCAACAAATGCAACATTCCGTGAACGATCAGATGCGTGACATGGTCGTCCATCGGTTTTCCGACCTCCTCCGCCTCGCGCCGGCAGGTATCGAACGAGATCGCGATGTCGCCCAACGCGATCTCGCCGGTGAAATCCGGTTCCGGTAAGGGCGGCGTGGCACCGGGATCTTCGGGGGCCAGATCCTCGGCCGGCCAGCTCAGCACGTTTGTGGGTGCGGGCTTGCCTCGGAATTCGGCGTTCAGCTCGGCGATTCGGGCATCGTCGCAGCCCAGTATGCTGACCTCGCACAAGTCGGGGTCCAGCCCCAGATGCGCAAGCGTTGCCGAAACCGCCTTGCGGGACAGCGCCTCCAACCGCTGCCAGCGGGCATCCTCGATGGAGATCTCCAGGTTCATGTCGCACTGCTCCACGGCCGACGGGCTGTCGGATTTCAGCCGGCCTCCCGGCCTGAATCGGCCTCATACGCCTCGATGATCGCGGCGACAAGCGGGTGGCGCACGACGTCCTTGGATGTGAAGTAGTTGAAACCGATGTTCGGGATCGTCTTCAGCAACCGTTCCGCATCGGCAAGCCCCGAAGCGACGCCCCGCGGCAGATCGACCTGCGACCGATCCCCCGTGATGACCATCCGGCTGCCTTCGCCCAAGCGGGTCAGGAACATCTTCATCTGCATGGTCGTGGCATTCTGCGCCTCGTCCAGAACGACGAAGGCATTCGAAAGGGTCCGCCCGCGCATGAAGGCCAGCGGCGCGATTTCGATCCGCTTTTCTTCGATCAACTTGGCCAGTTGCTTGCCCGGCAGAAAGTCGTTCAGCGCATCATAAAGCGGCTGCATGTAGGGATCGACCTTGTCCTTCATGTCGCCCGGCAGATAGCCCAGCTTTTCGCCCGCCTCGACGGCCGGGCGGCTGAGGATGATCCGGTCCACATGCCCGCCGATGAACATCGAAACACCGACCGCCACGGCCAGATAGGTCTTGCCCGTCCCGGCCGGCCCGATGCCAAAGGCAAGCTCGTTTTGGAACAGGGACTGAACATAGGCCTTCTGCGCGTCGGTCCGGGGTTCGACCAGCTTCTTGCGGGTCTTGATTTCGACCGGTCCGCCCTTGAACATCTCGAGCTGATCGCCATCACGCGAGCCGGTGCCGGCCTCGGAGTTGCCCATCCGCAATTCGCGATCCACATCGGCGGCTGCGACATCGCGGCCACCTTCCAACCGGGCGTACAGGGCCTGCAGAACCTCAATCGCCTGTTTCTGCGCCTCCTCGTCGCCCATCACAACCAACTGATTGCCGCGGCGGACGATCTGAACAGTCAGCTTGCTTTCGATGTCGGCCAGGTTGCGGTCATATTCACCGCAAAGGTCAATCAACAGCCGGTTGTCGGGAAATTCCAGAAACGCCTCGCCGTGGGGCATTTCGTTTTGCGGTGGGGTCAGGGCACCGATGGCCAATCCGTTCTCCTGTCTTGGCGTTGTCATCCCAAGCGTAGACAACAAGGATCGGTGGGCGCAAGCCACAGTTTCAGGAATTTGCTTGGGTGTGAACAAATCCGCCAATACCGAGTGCGCGGGCACAATGCCCAACGCGGTTTCAGAACCGATAGTTCAAACCAAACCTCAGCCCTTTGTAGCTGGGTGTGGATTTCGTCGAGAAACCCGAACCGAAATCGATGACTTCCGACTGGAATTGAACATACTCGAACTCACCGGTGATGGACCAGTTGTTGCCCAACTGGTGTTCGGCCCCGATGCTGGCCGTGAAACCGTTGCGGCTGTCGTCGTTGTCGAATGATTGTGTGGTCCCACCGCTGGTGATGCTATTTGTGGTGGTGATATCGCCATAGACCAGCCCAAGCGTAAGGAAGTAAAGCACAGTACCATTGGGATTGGTCAGGCCGTTCTTGAAACGAACAGACATCACGTTGTTGATTTCAGAGCCGCCGCGAACCACCGTGCCCGCAATATCGGTCACCACGTCATCGTCCAGACCGGACCAGTCGTACCCCAATTCGAATCCGTAGACATAATCTCGGCCCCCCGTGGCGGGAACGACACCGCGCCAACCGCCGCGGACCCCGCCATAGTACCCTTTCAGATCCAGTTCTCCGATGGGGAAGGTGCGGATGGGCGTGGTCAGACCGAACCGATCGGAACCACCAGACCCATAGGCCCCGCTGATCCCGACATAGAAGGCGCTGACATCATCCGCGTACCGCTGAGGCCCGACCACCTGAGGATCGCGAACATTTCCACCCAAGTCACTCGCCGTTGTCGATGTTCCAGCCATTGCCGCCACAGCCGCGCCTGCAAGAGTCATCCGCACCTGTCGCGCGTGCGCACCCCATACTCGTTTCACTCGTCACCTCCTTCGCCCCGTGACGGACACCATCCGAGAGCGCCTGATCCCAAACCGGGCCATGCCAGCCCAAAACTCGACTGGGCCCCTCGGACCATAGGAGCAAACACTAAATCAAGGGTAAATTTGGAGACTGCGCGTCAATTCGTGGGGCGCGACAACCATCCAAAGCGAATCAGAGCAGCTCCCCCGCAAGCGAGTTCGCCCCCGACGCCGTGATCCGGACTGGCCGGAGATCGCCGGCGGACAGCTCAGCTCCGCTGACATGCACCGCGTGCAGGTACTCGGATTTCCCAACCATCTGCCCCGGCAGCCGGCCGGGTTTCTCGAACAGGACGTTCACGGTGCGACCGACCATGGCGTCCTGAACCTCGCGCTGATGCCGCGTGATCAGGGCCTGCAGACGCTGCAGGCGCTCATCCGCCTCCTGCGGATCGACCTGCGGGCGCTCGGCTGCGGGCGTGCCCGGCCGGGTCGAATACTTGAACGAATACGCATAGCCATAGCGAACCTGCTCGACCAGATCCAACGTGGCCTGAAAATCCTCTTCGGTTTCTTCCGGGAAGCCCACGATGAAATCGCCCGACATCAGGATATCGGGGCGCGCTTCCCGAATCCGCTCGATCAGACGCAGATAGCTTTCGGCGGTGTGGCTGCGGTTCATCCGCTTGAGGATCTTGTCCGACCCCGACTGCACCGGCAGGTGCAGATAGGGCATCAGCTTTTCGCAGGTGCCGTGCGCCTCGATCAGATCGTCGGTCATGTCGTTGGGGTGCGAAGTGGTGAACCGGATGCGTTCCAGCCCGTCGATCTTGTTCAACTCCCAGATCAGCCCGGCCAGGGTCATGTCGCCATCGGGACCGGCCCCGTGATAAGCGTTGACGTTCTGGCCCAGCAGCGTGATCTCGCGCACGCCGCGCTCTACCAGGTCCTGCGCCTCACGCAGGATGCGGTCGGCCGGACGGCTGACCTCGGCCCCTCGGGTATAGGGCACAACGCAGAAGGCGCAGAACTTGTCACAGCCTTCCTGCACGGTCAGGAAGGCCGTCGGGCCGCGCTTGGCCTTTGGACGGTTCTTGAGCTTCTCGAACTTGTCCTCTTCGGGGAAATCGGTATCCAGCGCCTTTTCGCCCGCACGCGCCTTGGCTTCCAGTTCGGGCAGGCGGTGATAGCTCTGCGGTCCGACAACCAGATCGACCAGCGGCTGCCGGCGCATGATCTCTTCGCCCTCGGCCTGCGCCACACAGCCCGCCACGCCGATCCTCAGATCGGGTTTTTCGGCCTTCAACCCCTTGAAGCGGCCCAGTTCGGAATACACCTTCTCGGCCGCCTTTTCGCGGATGTGGCAGGTGTTCAGCAGGATCATGTCCGCATCTTCGGGCGACTGCGTTTCCACATAGCCCTGCCCGCCCAGCGCCTCGGACATGCGTTCGCTGTCATAGACGTTCATCTGACAGCCATAGGTCTTGATATACAGCTTTTTCGGTTCGGACATGGGCTGGGCCTTCTACGTTCGCTGGACCGGCGTCGTCTATACGCATCGAACGCCGCTTGCAATGCCGGCGCAATTACCCGAATTTGACCGAGAATTCCAGCGAGGCAGGCAGCAAACAGGCGATGCAGCACGATTCTCTCGATGATTTCCTCAGATCCGGTCGGGCGGCCCTGTCCAAAGGGCCGGTGGCCCTGATCTTTGCCGAGGACGACGTGGAAATCGACGGCACGCTGCGCCATCACCTCGACCTCGGATTCAAATCGGTGATCGCTTTCATGCCGCCGGATTTCGCGATGGCGCCCGACCTTACCCAGCGCGTCCACCGGGTGTCCATGCGC
Organism: Ruegeria sp. BHSB172; assembly: GCF_059613165.1. Taxonomy (NCBI): domain Bacteria; kingdom Pseudomonadati; phylum Pseudomonadota; class Alphaproteobacteria; order Rhodobacterales; family Roseobacteraceae; genus Ruegeria; species Ruegeria sp. BHSB172. Next base: position 25,495 of record NZ_JBXWRZ010000030.1, on the reverse strand, counting down.
TGCACCCCGCGCGAGGCGGTCTTTGACGCCATCAACCGCATCATCCGCGCGGCGCCGTCGATCTGGATGTATTACTGCTACAACTCGGAATACCTGGTCTTTCCCTTCTGCGAGACGCGATCGATTGGCGAAATGCTGACCTTTCACGCCGAAGAACGCAGAGATGCGATGCTGTGCCATGTCATCGACATCTATGCCGACGACCTGACCGCACATCCAAACGGGGTCGCCCCCGATCACGCCATGCTGGACAGCACCGGATACTACGCCCACAGCCGGCACGACCGGGATGGCACCCCGCTGGAACGTCAACTGGACATGTCGGGCGGGCTGCGCTGGCGGTTCGAGGACCGCATCCCCTACGAACGGCGACGCATCGACCGCATCGGCCTGTTCAAGACCCGCAAAGGGTTGACGCTTCTGCCAGACCACAGCTTCAACGAGCCCGAGTACAACACATATGCCTGCCCCTGGCACCACAACCTGACCGCGGCCATCTGTTCGTTCCGCGCGGCCAAGGCGCTGTGCAGCACGGCCGGGCCGGGCGGCCCGATCACCAGCTTTCGCTGGCCCAACTCGGTTCCGTTCCAGTGGAATTCCAACCAACTGCTCGAACTGGGCCTGATCGAGCCGGGCCAGTGGTTCTGAAGCCGCGCCTTCAGCGCCTCAGCAGTATCGGAAACCAGTCCTCGCGCAGACGCTGACCCGGCCGCATGTCATGGCCCGGAAAAGGCGGCGAGGTCCGCCCCGGACGCTCGACATAGCGCGCGTCGTCACCCACCAGACGCACCGAAAACGCCCGCCGACGCCGGTCCGAGCGGTTGCCCCGGGCGCCGTGCAGGGTGCGGAAATGAAAGGCGACCGCGTCGCCCGGCTCCATCTCGAATTCGACGATCCGCATCCCTTCGGCCTCGGGATCGGGCACCGGGATGTACTGGCCTTCGTCGGGAAAGAACCCCTCCTCCGAGACCCAGCGCGTCGGCAGAACCTCTTTTTCCCACAGATGCGAGCCGGCAACGCACCGCAGCGTGGCCTCGCGCACCGGATCCAGCGGCGACCAGAAACTGATCGTCTGCCGCCCCTCGACGAAATAGTAGGGCCCATCCTGATGCCACGGCGTGGCCATCGAGGTGCCCGGCTCTTTTACCAGCACATGGTCGTGGAACATCTGCACGGTTTCGGACTGCATCAGGTCGGCGGCGACCTCGGCCAGAGGCGAAGACTGGATGACCTCCTGAAACTGCTGAATGCGCGACCAGTTGCAGTAATCGTCGAAGAACCGGCCCGTCTCGCCCTTTTTCCTGTTTTCCGAGGCATAGGGGCCGGGCTGTTCCATGTTCAGGGCCACCCCGTCACGCAGGGATTGAACGTGGTCGGCGAACAGGCCTTTGACAAGAACCACGCCGTCCTTCTGAAAGGCATCGATCATCTGTGGCGTGACAATGGGATGTGGCATGATGAACTCCGGCTGACGTGCCCGGCGATCTGTGCACGATCGACGACTCAGTTCAACCGGAAGTTCCGACGTGAAATGCCGCAGACACCAAGGGGATAAAGGCCGCGCCTGTCAGGCCTTCTTGCGCAGGCGGATGACCACATCGACGGATGCGATCTCGACCCCGTCGGGCGCCTGGGGCAGACGCTGGATCACCAGCTGATCCGAGGGCGCATCACTCAGCCGGCCCTCGTCTTCCCAGAAGAAATGGGGGTGGTCATGGGTGTTGGTGTCGAAATAGCTTCTGGACCCGTCCACCGTGATCTCTTGCAGTACACCCGCATCGCAAAAGGCGCGCAGCGTGTTGTAGACGGTGGCCAGCGAAACGGCATCGCCTCTCTTTTTGGCCGACTCGAACAGGCTTTCGGCGGTGACATGGCGGTGCCGCCCATCTCCGACAAGCAGTTCGGCCAAGGCAACCCGTTGACGCGTCGGGCGCAGCCCGGCGTGCACCAACCAGTTCGTCGCAATGTCCCGGCTTTGATCCGTCATGAATTCGCAATCCGATTGTCTGATCCAATATATAAGTGCCGTCCGCCGGCAATTTCAATTGAAATTCATTCGCAATCCGATCGGCCCCATCCCCCCGATGTGTTCGGCTGCTCTTGCAGGACCTTGCAAACGGGTGCTAGACGAGGCCAGATTGAACCAACAGACCCCAGGCAGGAGACGCGGCAGAATGGCCCAATTCCCTAGCAGCTTTGACAAGGACGATCTGCTGAAATGCGCCCGCGGCGAATTGTTCGGCCCCGGCAACGCCCAGCTGCCCGCGCCGCCGATGCTGATGATGGACCGGATCACCGAGATCTCGGCCGACGGGGGCGCGCACGGCAAGGGCCATGTGGTTGCCGAGTTCGACATCACCCCGGACTTGTGGTTCTTTGAATGCCACTTCCCCGGCAATCCGATCATGCCCGGCTGCCTGGGCCTGGATGGCCTGTGGCAGCTGACCGGGTTCAACCTTGGCTGGCGGGGCTGGCAGGGTCGTGGCTATGCGCTGGGTGTGGGCGAAGTCAAGCTGACCGGCATGGTGCGCCCCGACCGCAAGATGCTGACCTATTACGTCGATTTCACCAAGGCCGTGCAAACCCGCCGTCTGACCATGGGAGTGGCAGATGGCCGGGTCGAGGCGGATGGCGAAGTCATCTATCAGGTCAAGGACATGAAGGTTGCATTGTCAGAAAGCTGACCTCAGCTGATCGGCAACAAGCACAGAACGGAATACAGGAGTACGCTTATGCGTCGCGTCGTCGTAACCGGATTGGGGGTCGTTTCCTCCATTGGGAACAATGCCGAAGAGGTTCTGGCCTCGCTCAAGGCAGGTAAATCCGGCATCGAGGCCAACGAACAGATGGTCGAACACGGCTTTCGCAGCCAGGTGGCCGGTTCACTCAAGATCGACGTGGCCGAGCACGTGGACAAACGCGCACTGCGGTTCATGGGCCCCGGCGCCGCCTATGCGCATATCGCGATGAGCCAGGCGATCACCGATGCCGGCCTGACCGAAGATCAGGTCGTGAACCCGCGCACCGGCCTGGTGGCGGGTTCGGGCGGGCCGTCGACCAGCGCCATGCTGACGGCGCATCAGACCGTTCTGAAAACCGGCGCGACCAAGCGGATCGGCCCGTTTGCCGTTCCAAAGTGCATGTGCTCGACCATTTCGGCCAACCTGGCCACCGCCTTCAAGATCAAGGGCATCAACTATTCGATCACCTCGGCCTGCTCGACCTCGCTGCACTGCATCGGCAATGCGGCCGAGCAAATCATGATGGGCAAGCAGGACGTGATGTTCGCCGGCGGCGGCGAGGAACTGGACTGGACCCTATCGTGCCTGTTCGACGCGATGGGCGCGATGTCGTCCAAGTACAACGACGCGCCCGAGAAAGCCTCGCGCGCGTTCGATCAGGATCGTGACGGCTTTGTCATTTCCGGCGGCGGGGGCATCGTCGTGCTGGAAGATCTGGACCACGCGCTGGCGCGGGGCGCCAAGATTTATGCCGAGGTGACCGGCTTTGCCGCGACGTCCGACGGCCATGACATGGTCGCCCCGTCGGGCGAAGGTGGCGAGCGGGCCATGCGCCTGGCGCTGCAGACCCTGCCCGAGGGCCGGAAGGTCTCTTATATCAACGCGCACGGTACCTCGACCCCGGTCGGAGACGTGGGCGAAGTCGAGGCTGTGCGCCGCATTTTCGGCGAGGGCAGCGTGCCGCCGATTTCTTCGACCAAGTCGATGACCGGCCATGCGCAGGGCGCGGCGGGCGCGCTCGAGGCGATCTTCTGCCTGCTCATGCTCGAACATGATTTCATTGCACCGTCGATCAACGTCGACACATTGGCCGAAGGCATTCAGCCCGGCGAAATTGCCACGCAAGTGGTTGAAAACGCAGGCTTGGATAGTGTCATGACCAACAGCTTCGGCTTTGGCGGCACGAATGGCTCCATGGTTCTGTCCAAGTATAACGGGTGATCGAGATGTCAAACTGTCTGAAGGGAAAACGCGGTCTGATCATGGGCGTAGCCAATGACCGCTCGATCGCCTGGGGCATCGCCAAGGCCATGCACGAGGCCGGGGCCGAGCTGGCCTTCACCTATCAGGGCGAGGCCTTCGGCAAGCGTCTCGAGCCGCTGGCGCAAAGCTTGGGCAGCGACTTCATGGTCGATGCCGACGTGACCGACGACGCCTCGCTGGACCGGGCCTTTGGCGAATTGTCCGCGCGCTGGCCGACGATCGACTTTCTGGTCCACGCAATCGCGTATTCAGACAAGACCGAACTGACCGGCCGGTTCTTGAACACGACGCGGGCCAACTTCAAGCACTCGCTGGATGTGTCGGCCTATTCCTTCATCGAAGTCGCGCGTCGCGCCTATCCGATGATGAAGGACAATGGCGGCACCCTGCTGACCCTGACCTATCAGGGGTCGAACCGCGTGGTTCCGAACTACAACGTGATGGGCGTGGCCAAGGCGGCGCTGGAATCGGCGACCCGCTATCTGGCCAACGACCTGGGGCCCGACGGCATCCGGGTCAACGCGATTTCGCCGGGCCCGATGAAGACATTGGCCGGTGCGGCCATCGGCGGTGCGCGCAAGACCTACAAGTTCTGCGACCAGAACGCGCCGCTGCGCTCGAACGCAACGCTCGAAGCGGTGGGCGGCACCGCCGTTTATCTGGCTTCGGATGCCGGCGCCTGCACCAGCGGTGAAATCATCCGGGTCGATGGCGGGTTCCACGTTCTGGGCATGCCTCAGCCCGATTTTATGTGACTCGATCTTTCCCTGTCGCCGCCAAGATTTGACCAATTTTCGGCGGCAGGTTTCGGCACATGAGCAAACTTGACCGAATAATCGCCAGCAGCCCGCGCGTGCAACAGGCCCGTCGAAAGGAAAGGTTCCTCAGCGAGCGTGCGCGCAAACTGCTGCTGACCCTCACGACACTGTTGATCTTGTGGGTGTTCTATACCCAACCGCAGCTGCGGTCCGCAGTTGGGTCGTTGTTGGATCTGGTGCCCGGGCTATAGGCCCGGACCGGTCAGTTGACCGAAACGACCTCGATATCAAAGGTCAGATCCTGCCCGGCCAGCGGATGGTTGGCATCCAGCGTAACAGTGGTGTCGGTGGCCTCGACCACGGTGACCGGCAAGGCTTGCCCGTCCGGGGTCTGCATCTGCAACTGGGTGCCGGGGTCCAGCGGAATGTCGGCCGGAATGCCTTCGCGCGGGATGTCCTGACGCATCGCAGGATTCACCGGGCCATAGGCGTCTTCGCACGCCACTTCGACCCGTTTCTTGTCGCCGACTTCCATCCCCGGCAGGGCCGAATCCAGCCCTGGAATGATCTGGCCGGATCCGACCGCGAATTCCAGCGGCTCGCGCCCTTCCGAGCTGTCGAAGACTTTGCCGTCCTGCAAAGTGCCGGTGTAGTGAATGCGAACGGTGTCGCCTTGTTTGATTGCGGTCATGGTGGCCTCCGGCCTTGAAGTAGAAAGAGCCGCCCAACCTAGAGCCTGCCGCGCCGTTGTAAACCCTTTTGCGCTTTTCCCACTGGGGCAGTTGTGCAAACCTGCGCGCAATCACGGCGGAGGATCACATGGCAATCACGACCTGCGTTTTCGACGCATATGGCACCCTGTTCGACGTGACCGCCGCGGCGCGGCAGGCGGCAGCCGAGCCCGGCTTTGAAGCGTTGCAGGCCAAATGGCCCGAGCTTGCCAATCACTGGCGCCTGAAGCAGTTGCAATACACATGGCTGCGCGCCGTGGCCGACGCCCATGCCGATTTCTGGGACGTTACGCAGGACGGGCTTGACTGGGCGCTCGACGCGACCGGCCTTCAGGGCGACCCAAACCTGCGCCAGCGTCTGCTGGATCTGTATTGGGAGCTTCAGGCCTATCCCGAAGTACCCGCGATGCTGAAGGCCTTGAAATCCGGCGGTCTGCAGACCGCGATCCTGTCGAACGGCTCGCCACCGATGCTTGACGCCGCCGTCAGGTCGGCGGGCATCGGCGCGTTGCTGGACGATGTACTGTCGGTCGAAAGCGTCGGCGTGTTCAAACCCCATGCCAAGGTCTATGATCTTGTTCCCGCCCGGTTCGGTTGCGACCGGTCCGAAGTGCTGTTCGTCAGCTCGAACGGCTGGGACGCGGCCGGCGCCAGCGGATACGGCTTCGTCACGACCTGGGTGAACCGAGCGGGTGAGCCGATGGACCGGCTGCCGTGGACACCCGCCCATGTGCTGTCCGATCTAACGCGCATCCCCGAACTGGCGGGCCTGTGATGCCGCGTTTCACGACCACCGATGGACTGAACCTTTACTACGCGGACACCGGCAAGGGGCAGCCGCTTCTGTGCCTGGCCGGGCTGACCCGCAACAGTCTCGATTTCTCGTTCCTGGCACCGCATGTCGCCGATCTGCGCATGATCGCGCTGGATTATCGCGGCCGGGGGCAATCGGCCCACGACCCCGACTACCGCAACTATACCGTCGCGCACGAGGCGCAGGACGTAATCGCGTTGATGGACCATCTGGCCCTGGACCGGGCCAGCATCCTGGGTACCTCGCGCGGCGGGCTGATCGCCATGACGCTGGCAACCACCCATCCCGACCGTCTGGCCGCCGTGATTCTCAACGATGTCGGCCCGGTGATCGAGCCGCAGGGCATCGCCCGGATCATCGACTATGTGGGCCGCAAACCGGTGTCGAAAACACTCGATCAGGCGGCTGCGGTCTTGAAACAGATGATGGAGCCGCAATTCCCCGACATTCCGCTTGCGGTCTGGCGCAAACAGGCCGCGTTCCAATACGAAGAAACCGACGACGGACTGGCCCTGCGCTATGACCCGGCCCTGCGCACCGCCTTGCTGGAACAGATCGAAGCCGGCGAAACCCCGGACCTGTGGCCCCTGTTCGATGCCTTGCGCGCCGTGCCAACAGGCGTGATCCGCGGCGCCAACTCGGACCTTCTGAGCCGCGAAACGGTCGATGCCATGCGCGCGCGCCATCCCGGCCTGATCACGGGCGACGTGCCCGATCGCGGCCATGTCCCGTTTCTGGACGAGCCACAATCCCTCGACATCATCCGCAAGACATTGGAACTGGCATGAGCACCATTGACCTGATCGAAGCCGCCGCCGACCGTCTGGCTGGCCATGTGCGCAAAACGCCGCTGCTGACCTCGCCCTTTCTGGACCAGATCGCGGGGCGCCGGGTGCTGGTGAAACCAGAATGCCTGCAGCACACTGGCAGCTTCAAGTTCCGCGGGGCCTGGTCGGCCATTTCCGCGCTGGACGACGCGGCCCGCAAACGCGGGGTTATTGCCTATTCCTCGGGCAATCATGCGCAAGGGGTAGCCCATGCCGCAACTCTGCATGGCACCAGGTCGGTCATCGTGATGCCCTCGGACGCGCCCCGGCTGAAGATCGAGAACACCCGCGCTCTGGGGGCCGAGGTCGTGCTGTATGACCGCGCCTCCGAAAGCCGCGAGGATATCGGCGAGGCGCTGGCGGCCGAGCGCGGCCTGACCCTGATCCGCCCCTATGACGAACCGCAGGTGATCGCCGGGCAAGGTACCGTCGGCCTGGAACTGGCGCAGCAAGCCCGCGATCTGGGCGTCGAGACCGCCGATGTGCTGGTGTGCTGCGGCGGCGGGGGGCTGACGGCCGGCGTCGCCCTGGCGCTGGACCGCCACGCGCCCGGCCTGCGCGCCCGCCCCTGCGAGCCCGAGGGGTTCGACGATGTGAAACGCTCGCTGGCCGCAGGCAGCATTCAGGCGAATGCGGCCACCGCCGGCAATCTTTGCGACGCAATCCTGACGCCGCAACCCGGCGAGATCACCTTTCCCATCCTCAACCGCCTGTGCGGGCCCGGTCTGGCGGTCTCCGAGGCCGAGGCGCTGCAGGCGATGGCCCAGGCCTTTCTGCGCCTGAAGATCGTGCTGGAACCCGGCGGTGCGGTTTCGCTGGCGGCGGCGCTGTTCCGAAAGGACGAGATCGCGGGCGATGCGGTGATCGTCGTGGCCTCGGGCGGGAATGTCGATCCGCAGGTCTTTGCCGGGGCATTGGAATTCCTGACCTGACAAGCGGTCGGGCTAGGTGCCATAAGGTGCGGCAAACGCTGCAGAAACCCAATAAAAGAAAAAGGTCGCCCAGATGCACATCGCGGATTTCGGAGAGGTCAAGCTGCACTATCGCGAGGACGGAACCCCTGACGGGGCACCCGTCGTCTTTGCAAACTCGCTGGGGACCGATATGCGCCTGTGGGACCCGATCCTGCCGTTGCTGCCCGACGGTCTGCGCATCATCCGCTATGACAAGCGCGGGCATGGATTGTCTTCGCAGCCGCCCGGCCCCTATTCGATGGGCGCTTTGGTGCGCGATGCCGAGCGATTGCTGGATCACCTTCAGGTCCGCGACTGTGTCTTTGTCGGACTGTCCATCGGTGGTATGATTGCACAGGGCCTGGCCGTGAAACGACTGGACCAGATCAGGGCGATGGTGCTGTCGAACACGGCAGCCAAGATCGGCACTCCGGCGATATGGGCCGACCGGATCGCGGCCGCGCGCAAAGGCGGGATCGAAGCCCTGGCCGACGCGACGATGGAGCGATGGTTTTCCAAGGCGTTCCGGTCCTCGCCGGACGTCCACCTGTGGCGCAACATGATGGTGCGGCAGCCGTTGGAAGGGTACCTGGGCTGCAGCGCCGCGATATCGGGAACTGATTTCTTCACGCCGACCAGCGGATTGCGCCTGCCGACGCTGGGCATCGCCGGGTCCGAGGATGGATCAACACCCCCGGACCTTGTGCGCGAAACGGTCGATCTGATCCCCGGCTCGCGGTTCGAGTTGATCCGCAAGGCCGGACACCTGCCCTGCGTCGAACGGCCCGGCGACTACGCGGCGCTGCTGTCGGATTTTCTGGCCGAAACCGGGCACGTCTGAGAAGGAGGAACCGGTGGCGAAGTTTCTGTTGATCCACGGGTCGTGCCATGGCGCCTGGTGCTGGCGCGACCTGATCCCCGAACTCAGATCGCTAGGGCACAGCGCGCGCGCCATCGACCTGCCCAGCCACGGCGCAGACCCGACGCCGGTGTCGGCCGTCACCCTTGACGATTGCCGTGACGCGATACTTGCGGCGTCCACACCCGACACCATCCTGGTCGGGCATTCCTGGGGCGGCTATCCGATCAGTGCCGCGGCCGACCATGCGCCCGACCGGATGCGGGCGCTGATATACCTGTGTGCTTACGTGCCCCGGCCCGGCCTTTCGATGATCGACATGCGCCGGCAGTCTCCGCGACAACTCATTGCGGATGCAGTTGAAAAATCGGCCGACGGCCTGTCCTACACTGTCCTGCCGGAACGGGTGGAGGGCCTGTTCTATCATGACTGCGCGCCTGAAACGGTGCGCTATGCCCTTGCGCGGTTGTGCCCCCAGGCCATCCGCCCCCAGGACACGCCTTTGGACCTGAGCGGCGGTTTTGCCCGCGTTCCCAAGGCCTATATCCGCGCCACAGACGATCGGACCATTCCCCCGGAATACCAAGAGGACATGAGCCAGATCGCACCACCGGATCTGCGCCTATCCATCGACAGTTCGCACTCGCCCTTCTTTTCGCAACCCGGACATCTTGCACAGCAACTGAGCGGATTGGCCGCCCGGCTCTAGCGGTTGGGAAGTGACCGCACGTCACAAGCCGTTTGCCGCCGCAAACCACCCCGAGCGGGTTCATAGACCGGCATGGCCTCGCTAGGCTCGGCCCGAAAAATAACAGTTGGCACAGGCATGCGGCTTCCTTTTCTTTTTGCGTTCGGAACCGTGATGATCGATGCAATGGGCATCGGTTTGATCATGCCGATCATGCCGCAGCTGATCGTCGAGGTGCAGGGTGGGTCTCTGGCCTCGGCCGCTATCTGGGGCGGCATTCTCAGCACCGCCTTCGCGGCCATGCAATTCCTGTTCGGGCCGGTTCTGGGAAATCTGTCCGATGCCTATGGGCGCCGGGTCGTTCTGCTGGTGTCGCTGCTGATGATGGCGCTGGACTATGTCGTGATGGCGATTGCGGGCAGCATTTGGCTGCTGCTGGCCGGGCGCCTTCTGGGCGGCATCACGGCGGCCACGCATTCCACCGCCGCGGCTTTTATCGCCGACGTGTCGAAACCCCATGACAAGGCAGCCAATTTCGGGCTTTTGGGCGCGGCATTCGGGGTCGGATTCGTGCTGGGGCCGTTGATGGGCGGGCTGCTGGGCGAATATGGCACACGCGCACCTTTCTGGGCCGCCGCGGGGCTGTCGGTGCTGAATTTCTGCCTTGGATTTCTGGTCATGCCGGAAACGGTGACCGACAGAAACCGCCGCCCGTTCCAGTGGCGGCGCGCCCGGCCCGACAGCGCCCTGCGCGCGATTGCCGGCCTGCCCGGTATCAGGCCGCTGCTGTGGGTCTATTTCCTGTATTCGGTGTCGATCTATGTCTACCCGGCCATCTGGTCTTATTTCACGGTCGAGCGGTTCGGCTGGTCGACCCAGATGATCGGGCTGTCTCTGGCCGTTTACGGGCTGGGCATGGCTGCCGTTCAGGGCGGGCTGATCCGCCCGGCCACCCGGCATCTGGGCGAGCGCAGAACGATCCTGCTGGGCATGGTGTTCGAGATCGTCAGCTTTCTGCTGTTGGGCTTTCTGGCCAATGGCACCATCGCCCTGATGCTGATCCCGATCACCGCCTTGGGCGCGATGGTCACCCCGGCGCTGCAGGCGCAGATGTCGCGCGCAACGCCGGATTCGCAACAGGGCGAGTTGCAAGGTGTGCTGGCCGCCCTGCACGCCTTGTCCATGATCCTTTCCCCACTGGTCATGACGGCAGTGTTTGCGCAGTTCGCCCGGCCCGATGCCGCGATCTATCTGCCGGGGGCGCCTTTCCTGCTGGCGATGGGCCTGATGCTGGCGGGCTTCGCGTTGTTTTTACGGGTCCGGGCTTCCGATATGTAACAACGACATGGGAATGACGTTTTCCGTCTTGCAGCCCACGGTTTCAAACGCCACCGTGACCCAAACCAAAAGAGGGATCCATGCAGACCATCAAAGCCGCCGTATGCCGCGCCTTCAACCAACCGCTTGTCATCGAAGACATCCAGATCGCGCCGCCCGGCATGGGCGAGGTCGAGGTCACGCTGGATGCGGTGGCGATCTGCCACTCCGACATCACCTATGCCAGCGGCGCGTGGGGCGGGTTTCTGCCCGCCGTCTACGGGCACGAGGCCGCAGGTGTGGTCTCGGCCGTCGGAGAAGCCAGCGGCGGATTCAAGGTTGGCGATTCGGTCGTGGTGACCCTGATCCGCGCTTGCGGGTCCTGCCCGTCCTGCGCCAGCGGCAAGCCGGTGATCTGCGAAACGCCCTATGACACGGTCAACGGGCCGCTGCGCACGGCGAACGGTGGGGCGCTGGAACAGGCGATGGCCTGTGGTGCCTTTGCCGAAAAAGTCGTAGTCAGCCATCGCCAGATCGTAAAGATCCCCGACGCGATGCCCAAGGACGTGGCCAGCCTGCTGTCCTGCGGGGTGATCACCGGCGTGGGGGCGGCGGTCAACGCCGCTCAGTTGCGCCCGGGTCAGGATGTCGTGGTCATCGGCGCGGGCGGGGTGGGCCTGAACGCCATCCAGGGCGCGCGGCTGGCCGGGGCCCGGCGGATCGTGGCCGTCGACATGACCGAAGAAAAGCTCGAGATCGCCAAGGAGTTCGGCGCCACGCACGGGGTTCTGGCCACGCTGAAAGAACCGTGGAAAGCGGCGTACAAAGCCCTGGGCGGTCGGGGGGCCGATGCGGTTCTGATCACCGTTGGGGCCATCCCCGCCTATGATCAGGCGCCTCGCTATTTGGGTCGTGGTGGCAAGGCGGTGATGATCGGCATGCCGCATTCCGGCGCGCAATCCAGCTATGAGCCGGTCATTCTGGCAGCACTGGGTCAGGGCATGGTCGGTTCGAAGATGGGCGACGTGGTGATCCAACGCGACATTCCGTGGATGATCGATCTGTATGAACAGGGGCGGCTGAAGCTGGACGAGCTGATCTCGGGTCGCTGGACGCTGGAACAGATCAACGAGGCCATCGAGGACACCAAGACCGGGTCGGCCAAGCGCAACGTCATCGTATTTGACCGGGGCTGACGGCCCCGGACCACCGGCGGGAGGAGACCGGATGAAACTACAGGATCTCGACATCATCGTGACCGCTCCGCCCGCGCCGGGCTGGGGCGGGCGCTATTGGATTCTGGTGAAGGTCACCACCGACACCGGCATCACGGGCTGGGGAGAATGTTATGCCTCCTCGGTCGGCCCCGAGGCGATGAAACACGTCATCCGTGACGTGTTCGACCGCCACATGGCCGGCGAAAACCCCGAGAATATCGAGCTGATGTTCCGCCGCGCCTATTCCAGCGGCTTCACCCAGCGCCCCGACCTGACTGTGATGGGGGCATTCTCGGGGCTGGAAATCGCGTGTTGGGACATTCTGGGCAAGGACCGGGACCGCCCGGTATACGCTCTGATCGGCGGCCGGATGAACGATCGCATCCGCGCCTACACCTATCTGTACCCGCTGCCGCAGCACAATCTGACCGATTTCTGGACCTCGCCCGAACAGGCCGGGGAAAGCGCCGCCGAAATGGTCCGGCGCGGCTTCACCGCGGTCAAGTTCGACCCGGCCGGTCCGTACACGATGCGCGGCGGGCATATGCCGGCCATGTCCGACATCTCGATGTCGGTGGCCTTCTGCAAGGCGATCCGCCAGGCCGTGGGCGACAAGGCCGACCTGCTGTTCGGCACCCATGGCCAGTTCAACACCGCGGGCGCCATCCGCCTTGGGCAGGCAATCGAACCTTACTCGCCGCTGTGGTTCGAAGAGCCCACCCCCCCGGACATGATCGAGGACATGGCCCGCGTCGCGCGCAATGTCCGCATTCCCGTGGCCACAGGCGAGCGGATGACCACCAAGGCCGAATTTGGCGCGGTCCTGCGCTCCGGTGCGGCCGAGATCCTGCAACCCGCTTTGGGGCGGGCTGGTGGCATCTGGGAGATGAAGAAGGTCGCCGCCATGGCCGAGGTCTTCAACGCGCAGATGGCGCCACATCTCTACGCCGGGCCGGTGGAATGGGCCGCAAACATCCATCTCGCGGCCTCGATCCCGAACCTGCTGCTGTTGGAGACCATCGAAACGCCGTTTCATGACCGGCTGATTAAGGGCTCGATCCGGGTCGAGAACGGCTTTGTCGAACCGCCTTTGGCCCCTGGTCTGGGTATTGAGGTCGATGAGGATCTGGCCCGCGCCCATCCCTATTCCGGCGACGGTCTGCACCTGCAGATGCAGGAAGACCCCTGCGATTATGTCAACGGCAATGCCTTCCAAGGCGGCGCCCCTGCCACCGAGGGGTGACAAGACCGGGCGGCTTGGTGCATACAGGCCCGGCCCGATCTTCAGCGCTGCAAGGTGTATCTTGACCCGTCCAGACACTGACCGAACATTTCAGCCCGCCAAACCAACGTTGGACATGGCCGCAAGCGCGACCCAAGCCGCCGCGTTCCTCAAGACCCTCGCCCATGAAGGGCGGCTGATGATCCTGTGCCACCTGAGCGCCGGCGAAAAGTCGGTGAGAGAGCTGGAGAAACTGCTGAATCTGCGCCAGGCCGCAGTCAGCCAGATGTTGGCGCGGCTGCGGGCTGAAGGGCTGGTTTCGACCAGACGCGAGGGCAAGGCGGTCTTTTATTCGCTTGCGGACGGGAACACGGCGCAGGTCATCGATCTGCTGTATTCGCTGTACTGCAAGCCGCAAAGCTGACCCGGATCAGCGCGAGACATACCCCGCGATCACCTGCATCAACTTGAACGCCGTCGCCGCGTCGTTTTCGACCACGGCCAGGAACTCTTCTTCGCCGATGCGCAGACAGGTCAAATCGGTTTCGGCCACCATGCTCAGAGCGCGGGGCTCCTTGCGGATCAGCCCCAATTCGCCGACCAGGGTGCCCGGCCCGACGCGGGTCACCAATTGGTCGGGGCCGCTCTCTTGCGGCAGGTACAATCCCGCCTCGCCCTCGATGATCATATAGGCCCCGTCGGTGGGCTGATCGTCTTTCAGGAAAACGACCTCTCCGGCGCTGGCGCGATACCATTGCGCCCCGAAGGCCAGCAGGCGCAACTGCCGCCGGTCCAACCCCGAAAACAACGGCGTCTGTTCAAGTGCGCGCAGCTTGCGGACCAGATCGGCCGAGGCTGCGCCTTCGCCTTCGGATTCGGATGCGATTTGATCTGACACGACCCGACCTTGCCGGATTTCGACATACATGTCGAACACGCCCGGAGTCTGGAACTGATCGTTCAGATAGATGATCGTGGTGTCGGGCAGCAGCGCCCGCAGGTTCCGGAACACCGCGATCTGGGTTTCCATGCCATAGCTGGCAAGCGCGTTTTCCAGGATCAGAATGTCGGGCTTCTTGATCGTGGCGCGGGTGAAGGCCAGCGGCTCGGACAGGGCCGCCGGCAGGTTCTGCCCGCCCAGCGCGACCGGGATGTCGTAGATCAGTTCGATCACCATCGGGCGCGCGCCGTTCTCGGCCAGCACATCGGCGACCAGTTTGCGCACCTCGTCCGAGCGGGCGCCGCCGATCTGGCTGACCTTGCCGAACAGCGCGTTCTCCAACACCGTCAGGCCCGGGGCGAATTGGTTGGGATCCAGCGGCGCGAATACGTCGTTCAGCCGCTCCATCAGCTTGTGAGAATGGCTGTGGCGCAATTCCAGAATGCGGTTCTTCAACTCGTCGGAAAAGGCCGGACCGATCTGCTCGGCCGAGATCACGAACGGCACCGCCAGCAAGCTGGCCAGTTGCTCGTCATCCAGCCCGGCAGCCCCGGTCTCGCGCGTCCGCTCGACCAGTTCGACCGCCGCCTCGTAGGTTGCGGCCTCGAGCCCCAGTTTCCGGAACAGCGGGTGGTCGGTTCCATCCAGCCCGAAGATCTGCCGCAACATTTCGATCACGTCGCGCGTCAACGCCACCAGCGTCTCGTCCAGCCCCAGCTCTCGCAACTGACCTAGAAAAACGGTCTGCCGCGCCAGCAACTGCTGGGTCACCGGAACGCGCGGAACCGCAAACAACAGATTTTCGGCCACAGGCAGCGCCGGATTGTAGGACGCACGGTCAAACAGCAGCGCCTGCTGTTCAAGACCGGCCGTCCGAATGGCATCCTGCACCACCGGCCGCAGTTCGATCAATCGGGCGACCAGTTCGGGGTGCAGGTCCTGATCGAACACCTGCTCGGCCCCGCGCTGAAACAGGGTCGGTCCCGAACCCATCCCCTCGATCAGCTGCAGCCACCAGTCCCGCAGGTCCTGGGTGGTTTCAAACCCGGCCAGCAACGGTTCGAGCCATTCGGCGTCGAGCGGATCGGGGCTGTTGCCAGCGCGCAGCGTTTCCTGAAAGTCCGGATCGTCGGGCGGTGGGGTCAACGGGCGCTGCCGCAGCGGTATCATCACGTTGTCGCCGATGGTTCCCTGAAACATCACCGGGCGCGAGGTCGCATGCCCGATCCGGGCGGCGATCACCGCCTGATGCAGGCCCGACAGATCCTGACCGGCGACCTCGACCTTGCCCGATCCGGGCAGGATCTCGCGCGTCAGCAGATCGGCTAGCGCGCGGCGGTCTTCCTCGCTGGGGGCGGCGATGCCGATGGTCCGGCCGGCACCGAAGGTCAGGTTCAGATCGTCCAGAATTTGGTTCCCGTCCAGATCGCGCACCGTCACCTGATCCAGCACGATGTCGCCCTTCAGGTGCGGAACGTCCTCGGGCGTGCCCTCGAACAGCCTTTCATCCAACATTCCTTGGGGGGCAAAGCGTTCGATCACCACCTCCCACCGCAGCGACATGTCCTGGGTCTGGTTGTAGTAGGTCAACAGTTCCTTCCAGGGCGAGCTGAGATCCTTGTACGCGGCCAGGGCGGCCACCAGCGCCCCCAATGACACCGACCCCTGCAGCACCAACAGACCGCCCACCAGGTAGAACATGAACGGCGTCAATTGGGTGATGAAGTTGTTGATGAACTTCATGAAGAATTTCTTCTGGTAGATCTCGAACCGGATGCCGAACAATCGGCCCAGCTGCGCCGAGATCAACGCCAGACGATAGCGCCATCCGCCGTTCTGGCGCAGGGTGGCCGCGCCGGCCGCGTTTTCGCCGATCTGGGCGGCCAGAACGCGGACCTCTTGAATGCGACGCTTGTTGAGCAGGTTGATCTGCCGTTGCAGCCGCGGAATCAGCCAGGCCTGCACTGGTATCAGCGCCACAGCGGCCAGGCCGAACCAGACGCTTTGCAGGAACAGGAAGGACAGGATGGTCAGCATCTGCCCGGCCTGCAGAACCGGCTGGCTGATCGCGTCGCCCATCAGGCCGCCCATCGGCTCGCTTTCGGCGGTGATCATCGAAACCAGCTCGCCTTGGCTGACCCGTTCGAAATAGGGCTGCGGGAACCGCACCGCCCGCCGGATCAGCTGATAGCGGAACCGACGCAGCATGCGCTCGCTCAGAACGCCCTTCATGGTGTTGATGCGCATTTTCATCAAGCCATGCGCCAGGACGGCGGCCAAAAACGCAAAACAAAGAATGATTAGGAATGTCGTTTGTTCCAGGGCAAAGCCCCAGACATCGACCACCTCGCTCGAGGCGCCGATCGCATCGTTGATGATACGCTTGGGCAGTTCCAGCGTCAGATACAGCAGTGGGAAAAGGGTCGCCGTCACGGCCAACAGGATCAGCTGATCGCGTTTTGAGTACTTCCAGATAAACCCGAAAATCGAACGTTCTATGGCGCCTGACCCTGCTGATGAACCAAATCTCAAAACTGGCAACGTTCGAATGAACAAAGCAGGCCGACGGTACAGCATTCGCAATCGGCGACGCAAACGGATTCGGGTGGCGGGAAACTAATTCGGCTTGTGTGAACTAGTTCATTTGCGAACGCGGGAATTTGCACCTAATCTGCGGTGGGGATGATATCGGGAGGGTTCATTTGCCTGCCACACTGGGCACAGTGCTGCTTTTGGTTGCGTTGCTTCAAGTCAAGCACATGTTTGCCGACTTCTATCTCCAGACCCCCAAGATGTTGTCGGGGCGCGGGGTATATCTCCATGCTGGGCGCGCCCAGCATGCGCTGGTGCATGTCATCGGCTCGGTCATCGTATTCGTGATCTTCGGCGCCCCATTGTCCTTCATTCTGATGATCGTGGCGCTGGAGTGGATCATCCACTTCAACATCGACTTCGCCAAGGCCAGCTATTCCGACAAAAAGCAGTTGCAACCGAACCAGGCGGCGTATTGGCGCGCGGCGGGGCTGGATCAGTTTTTACACAACCTGACCTATGTCGGCATGGCCTGGGCATGGGTCGAGTTCGTGCCCAGATGATCACAGCTCGACCGGCCGGTTGCGCTTGACCGGGCGCAGGACGACATTCGTCTGCGCGCTGGCAACTGCCGGCAGTCGAAACAGGAAATTCTCGAGAAACTCATTGTAGGCAGCCAGATCCCGGCACAGGACCCGCAGGTGGTAATCGGCCTGGCCGGTGGTGGAATAGCACTCCTGCACTTCTTTGCATGTCTCGATCGCGCGGATGAATTCCACGATCCGGTCCGGGTCGTGGCGGGTCAGATGCACATGCACGATCGCCTCGAACGCCAACCCCATCGCGGCCGGGTTCACGACCGCGCCATAGCGTTCGATGACACCGGCCTCTTCCAGCGCGCGCACGCGCCGCCAAAGGGCCGAAGCCGACATACCCACCGCATCCGCCAGATCGGCATTCGACATGCGACTGTTCTTCTGCAAAAGCGCCAGGATGCGGCGATCTCTGTCGTCCAGCTCCAACATGCGCCCAGATTATTTCAAAAATCGCATATTTGTGAACAAATTTTTCGGACAATACCTATTTTCTCGGAGAAATTGAAACGATTTTTCACGCAGATCGGTCCAGAATTCTCGGGTTCAAAACTACGCGCGGACCCCAGCCATGAGCCACCACGACAGCGCACTTCGGACCTATCAACTTGCAGACCGCTATGAACAGACCACCGGCCGGGTATTCCTGACCGGCACGCAGGCGCTGGCACGCATCCTGATGGATCAGGCACGGCGCGACCGCGATGCCGGGCTGAACACGGGCGGGTTCGTCTCGGGCTATCGCGGCTCGCCCTTGGGCGGGCTGGATCTGGAACTGTGGCGCGCGCGCGAACGGCTGAAATCCGACAACATCACCTTCATGCCCGCCGTGAACGAAGATCTGGGCGCAACCGCCGTTCTGGGCGCGCAGCAGGCGACCCTGGACCCGCAGTGCGAATTCGAAGGCATCTTCTCGATGTGGTACGGCAAGGGGCCGGGCGTCGACCGCTCAGGCGACGCATTGAAACACGGCAACGCCTATGGCTCGGCCCCCAAGGGCGGCGTGCTGGTCGTGGCCGGCGACGACCATGGCTGCGTCAGCTCATCCATGCCACACCAGTCCGACGTGGCCTTCATGGCATGGTTCATGCCCACGCTGAACCCGGCCTCGGTCGAGGAGTATCTGGAATTCGGCGAATACGGCTTTGCTCTGTCGCGGTACTCCGGCACTTGGGTGGGGTTCAAGGCGATTTCGGAAACCGTCGAAAGCGCCCGTTCGGTCGAGCTGCGCCCCGACCGACAGTTCATCCTGCCCGAGATCGACCTGCCCCCCGGCGGGTTGCATGTGCGCGCCGCCGACCTGCCCTCGCCCGAGATCGAGACCCGCATCCAGCACAAGCTGCGCGCCGTGCGCGCCTTTGCCGAGGCCAACCCGATCGACCGGCGCGTCTATGATATCGACAACGCCAAGTTCGGCTTTGTCACCACTGGCAAGGCGCATTTGGACCTGATGGAGGCCTTGCGCCTGCTGGGACTGGACGAGGCCGCCTGCCGCCGTCTGGGCATCGACATCTACAAGGTCGGCATGGTCTGGCCGCTGGCGCGGCGCAACGCGCTGCGCTTCGTGAAGGGCAAGGCCGAGGTGCTGGTCGTCGAGGAAAAGCGCGGCATCATCGAAAGCCAGTTCAAGGAATATTTCTATGACTGGCCGGGCGACAAGCCGCACAAGATGGTGGGCAAATACGACAGCCACGGCGAACCGCTGATCCCGTGGACGGGCGAGTTGAACCCGCTGATGCTGGTCCCGATCGTGGCGGCCCGGCTGGACAAGTTCTTCCCCGAAGAAGGCCTGCCCGCCAAAGCCAAGGCGCTGACCGAACGGCCGCCGCAACTGATCAACGTGCCCGGAGCGACCCGCACGCCCTATTTCTGCTCGGGCTGTCCGCACAACACCTCGACCAAGGTGCCCGAGGGTTCGATGGCGGCCAGCGGCATCGGCTGCCACGTCATGGCCTCGTGGATGGATCGCCACACCGTCGGCTATGCCCAGATGGGCGGCGAAGGTGTGCCGCATGTGGTGGCGTCCAAGTTCAACGGCGGCAAGCACATCTTCCAAAACCTCGGCGAGGGCACCTGGTATCACTCGGGCTCGCTGGCGATCCGGCAGGCGGTCGCGGCCGGGACCAACATCACCTACAAGATCCTCTACAACGACGCCGTGGCCATGACCGGTGGTCAGCCGGTGGACGGGCCGGTCAGCGTGGCCGGCATCGCCCAGACCTGCCGCGCCGAGGGCGTCGAGCGGATCGCTATCGTTTCGGACGACATCTCTAAATTCCACCACGCCGATTTCCCGGCGCAAACAACCTTCCACGACCGCGCCGAACTGGACACCTTGCAACGCGAGCTGCGCGAGACGCCGGGCGTGACCGTCCTGATCTATGAACAGACCTGCGCCACCGAAAAGCGCCGCCGCCGCAAGCGCGGCACGATGGAGGACCCCAAGCGGTTCGTCTGGATCAACGACCTAGTCTGCGAAGGCTGTGGCGACTGCTCGGTCGAATCCAACTGCCTGAGCGTCGAGCCGCGCGAAACCCCGCTCGGCCGCAAGCGCAAGATCAATTTGAGCTCGTGCAACAAGGACTTCTCGTGTCTCAACGGATTCTGCCCCAGCTTCGTGACCATCGAAGGCGGCGAACGCCGCAAACGCATGGCAAAGCTGGATCTGGCAAAACTCGAGGACGGGCTCCCCGACCCTACCCTGCCCCGCCTGGACAAACCGTTCGAGCTGCTGGTCACCGGCGTGGGCGGCACAGGCGTGGTGACGGTTGGTGCGCTGATCACGATGGCGGCCCATCTCGAGGGGAAAGGCGCCTCGGTCCTGGATTTCACAGGCTTTGCTCAGAAATTCGGAACCGTTCTCAGCTATATCCGTTTGGGAGACACTCCAAACGCGCTGAACCAGGTCCGCATTGATCAGGGCGCGGCCGATGCGGTGATTGGTTGCGACGTCGTCGTCAGTTCGGCTCCCAAAGCCTCGGCGCACTACCGCAAGGGTACGCGCGTGGTCCTGAACCGGGCGGAAATGCCGACCGGCGATATCGTTCTGCGCCGCGACGCTCAGTTGCAGGTAAAAGCCCGTGAACAGGCAATTCAGAACGTGGTTGGGGCGAAAAACCTGTTCGGTTTCGACGCCAATGCGGTGGCGGAAAACCTGCTGGGTGATGCCGTGTTTGCCAATGTGATCATGCTGGGTTTTGCGTGGCAGCACGGTCTTGTGCCGGTATCGCATGTCGCGCTGGGTCAGGCGATCCTGCTGAACAGTGTCGCTGTCGAGAAGAACCGTCTGGCTTTTGCAATCGGGCGCAACATGGCGGTTCGTCCGGACGTTCTGGCGCTGCCTTCCGACGACTTTGGTTCGGACGAAACACTGGATCAGATGATTGCGCGCCGCACCGCCTACCTGACCGAGTATCAAAACGCAAAATACGCGCAGGCCTATGCCGATCGTATCGCCGCCCTCCGCTCGGCGCTGCCCCAGGCTGACGAGACCCTGCTGCGCAGCGTCGCTCGCAACCTGTTCCGCTTCATGGCCTACAAGGATGAGTTCGAAGTCGCGCGGCTGATGACTTCGGACCATTTCGCCCAGGACCTGGCCAACCAGTTCGAGGGCGATTTTGCGGTCCGCTTTCACATGGCTCCGCCCCTGCTGAGCCGCAAAACGGACGCACGGGGCCGACCGCTGAAAAAGGCGTTCGGACCTTGGATGCAGCCGGTTCTGCGGGGCCTGTCAAAGATGCGGGCGCTGCGCGGAACAGCTCTCAATCCGTTTGGCTATCACGCCGAAGCGCGCCTCCACCGCGATCTGCTGAATTGGTATCAGGGGCTGTTGGACCGCTTTGTGGCCGAGTACGGCGATCAGGATGCCGAAACGTGGCAAAGCATCCTGGCCTGCGCTGACGAGATCCGCGGTTATGGCCCGGTTCGGATACAAGCGGCCGAGACTGCCAGACGAAAGGTCGAAGACTTGTTGCGCGCGCCGCGCGCTCAGGCCGCCTGATCCAGCACCGAGGCCTTGTAAGCTGCGAGCCAAGCCGCATCCAGCCGGTCGACAACGGCTGGATCGAACCGGTCTTCGACCTCCCAATACCGGCCGGATGGCACCACGTAACCGACCTCACACTCGGCCTGCAGCAGAGCATCGACGTGTTCGGTGCTCGGCAGGGCCTCGGGGATCACTTCTGTATGCGAAACGGATGGATAGACCAGCCGGCTGGGTCCGGAGGACAACCGCACCACATTGCAATCCTGACGCGCCGCCAGCAGCGCCAGCCGTGCCGATTTCGCCTCGAGCGAGCGCAAGGTGACGTCGGCGCGCAAGGGATCGGCCGTTCCCTGGCCGTAGAAATGGGTATTGCCCGAGCGCGGATAGACCATGTCGCAGCCAAAGTAGGCCAGTACCGATGGTTTGAGATCGCCTAGCGCCCAGTACCCGGCAGTAAAGGCCATGGTTCCACCGGCATAGACGAAGCCGCCGTAAGCGTTCTGGATCGGGACATAATCCTGCGCCGTCACGATGCGCTGCGTCGCTGTCAGACAGTCGGGGCGGTTCTCGGCCGGAAAATCCTCGGGATGGATCAGGAAATCCCAATCTTCGCGGATGCGCCAGGCGTTGTTGATGGCCACGATATGAGTGAACGCCCCGCGCGCCAAATCCCGCGCAGCCAGTGCTGCGGGCGCACTTCCCAAGATAAGAACTCTGGTGTCATTCTCCGCCATCGAACACGCCCTCTCTCAGTGTTTCCCGAGAGCTAGCGCATTTGTCCGGCATGGCTAGCCAAGGACCGAAAAGCTGCTTTCATCGTTGATGGGCCGCTTGCGGGAATAGAAACCCACGTCGATGGTACGTTTGATATAGGGCAGCTCGAATTGCAGGTGCTGGGCGTCGTGATCCGCACCGCCCTCACAATACTCCACCAGCGCGGCCATCATCTTGCCTGCGATCGGCGCGTTCTTGTACTGGTTCCCGCTGGTGCCGCAGGCCATGTAAAAGCCCGGCAGGCTGGATTTGTCATAGATCGGGATCCAGTCGGTCGAGGCGTCATAAAGATCCACGACCCCCCGCATCCGCGAGGGGATGCCCAGGTTGGGAACGCGCTGCGCGTATCGCATCGCCTGCGTCGTCCACTGGTCCGTGAAGTCGTGGTTGTAGTGCACGTCATCCTCGCACCACTGATGCGGGTCGCAGTCCGGGTCCTCGGATCCGATCAGGATGTGGTTGCCGTGTTCTGGCCGGCAGTAGCAGGCAATGTCGCTGTCCGAGACGATGGTTCCCTGACGCTCGAAATCGAACCCTTCGGGCGCCGGCACATGCACCACCTCCTGCCGCAGCGGGCGGGTTTCGATGGTCATGTCGTCCAGCACACCCGCCATGCGGTTGATGATCGACGATCCCGGCCCGGCCACGTTGATCACCACGGGCGCGTGAATCTCTTCGCCCGAGGCCAGCCGGACGCCTTTGACCCTGCCACCTTCCTGCAAGATTTCTACGACCTCGACCCCGGTCCGTACCTGCGCGCCGTGTTGCTTGGCAGCATCCAGAAGGTTCTGCGCCGACAAGGCCGGGTCGGTTACATAACCCGCCTTAGGCCAAAATACCCCGCCGCCCATCCGCGCCCCGTTCGGCTGGCCGAATTCCGGGTCGTCCATCCGCTTGGCCGGGGCAAAACTTTCAAGAGAGTAGATCGGCAGGCGGTCGAGAATCTGTTCGGCTGACCATTCTTCGAAGGGGCAATCCAACTCGGCGCTGTATTTCTTGTGTTTTTCCAAGTGGCCGTTGGCCTCGGTCTTCATGACCAGGCACCCGGTCTCGCGGAACTGCGCCAGATCGGCCCCGTCGGGCAGGCCCAGATAGTCGGCCCAGTCGCGCCAGTAGTGATAGCCCTCCCACGCAAAGGCGGTGCCGTCGAAGGTGGAATAGTGCATCCGGATGATCGCGCAGGACCCGGCGGTCGAGCCATGCCCCACCTGCGCGTTGCGGTCCAGCGAGAGGGTCTTCCACCCGGCCGTGGCCATCTCGAACGCGATGGCCGCGCCGATCACGCCGGTTCCGATGATGATTGCGTCAGGCTGGCTCATGGCTTGATCCTCTCTCCCAGCAGCGCTTGGCATAGGCGCTGAATTCCTCGATTTCCTCGGGCCTCGGTTCGACCCCGGTAAAGACGTACAGGTAATGCGGCACCAACGACAGGCGCGTCGCCAATGGCTCGTTCAACTGCGCCAGATCATAGCCGATCTGCATGTAGTACAGCACCCGCGCACGGGTTTCGGCCTCGACCGCCTCATAGCCATGGCGGGCAAACATGGCCCGCAGCGCGGCCAGGCGGCGGGCATCGGACTGGTCCAGCATGCGCCGCACCTTGCCTGATCGCCGCGCCCAGTCGCGCACGGCAAAATCCAGCGCCGTGTCGAACAAGGCGGTGTTGACCACGCAGCGATGCACGTTGCAGACGGCGGCGGTGATGGTCTTTGCCGGGGCCTCGGCCTGCGCGATCAGGGCGGCGGTGTTGGTGGCCTGCCAGCGATCCAGCAGCGCATCCAGCAGGTGCTGCCGGGACTTGAAGTACCAGTAGAACGAGGACCGCGACACCGCCATGCGGTCAGCCAGGTTCAGCACCTTGACCTGCTCGACCCCGTCCGAGATCAAGACATCCATCGCCACGTTCAACCAGTCATCGCGCGTGACCTTGACGTTGCCGACAAGCGGCTCGGCCTTGGGGTCGTCACGATGCAGGATGGGTTTGCTGTTCATCTCAACTCTCCGGGGGTGCGCCGCCCTCGGCGGTTCGGCGCGCGATGAAGTCGCGCATGGCGTCCAGCCCCGGCTGATCCTGCGCGGGTGGTTCGAAATTGGCCAGTATGTCCCGCCAAACCGCAGTGGCCCGGTGGTTCGCATCGACCGATCCGCGTTCGGTCCAGGTGCCGAAATTGGCATAATCATGCAGGTGCGGTTCATAGAATTCGGTGGTGTAGCGCTCCATAGTCTGACTTGTGGCAAAGAAATGGCTTCCGGGCTCGACCTCGCTCAAGGCGGTGTCAAGGCCAATCTCGGCTTGGCCTGCCTGAGCCCCGGCACACAGCTCGGCCACCATGTTCAACACCTCGGCATCGCAGACCAGCTTTTCAAAGGACACGGTCAGCCCCCCTTCCAGCCAGCCGGCCGAATGGATGATCACCGTGGCCCCCGCCATCAGGCAACCCCACAGCCCAAACTGGTTTTCATTGGCGGCCTGCACGTCATTGGCGTTAGAGGCCGATCCGGCCGCCGACCGCCACGGCAGGCCCAGATGCCGCGCCAGTTGCCCCGCCGCCAGTGAGGCCTGGAAATGCGAGGGCGTGCCAAAGGCCGGGGCGCCTGATTTCATGTCCACGTTACTGGTGAAGGTGCCATAGCAGACCGGCGCGCCGGGATTTGCCAGTTGGGTCAGGGTCAGGGCGGCCAGCGCCTCGGCATGGGACAGGGTGATCGCGCCCGCAACCGTGATCGGCGCCATCGCTCCCATCAGCGTGAACGGCGTGATGATCGACATCTGCCCGTGACGGGCAAAGTCGATCAGCCCCTGCGCCATTGGAATGTCCAGCGTGCGCGGGCTGTTGGTGTTGATGATGGTGTAGCAATGCGGCCGGGCGCGAAACTCGTCATCCGACAGGCCCCGCGCGACGGCCAGCATCTGGAAACAATCCAACACCTGCGGCGTCCCGCGCGAGAAGAAGAACGGAAACTTGTCGGTCAACTCCATCTGCGCCTGCGTGGTGAAATAGTGGCGCAGGTGAGTCGGCACGTCCTGCGGCTCGACCTGCGGCGAAATCATCTGGAACACGTCGAAATGATGGGTGAGCTTCAGGAACTCGAGGTAATCCTGCCCGCTGGCCGGGCGGCGGCCGCGTTCCAGATCGGTGGCATTGGGCGCGCCTGCGCCGGGTTGAAACACCAGGCTGCCCAGCTCCAGCGTGAAGTCGCGATGCCGCGCCCCTGCCCGGCAGGCGATGGATTTCGGGGCCGAGTCCACCGCAGCCTCGACCAGATCGCGACCGATGAAC
>NZ_JBXWRZ010000029.1:0-39722 GCF_059613165.1 Ruegeria sp. BHSB172 | reverse complement strand
GATGGATGTCTGGCACTGGACCTCGCTGGTTGTGCTGCTGTGCTATGCCGGTCTGGTGTCCATCCCCGACGCCTATTACCAGGCAGCCAAGATCGACGGGGCAAGCCCCTGGTCGGTATTCCGCTATATCCAGCTGCCCAAGATGAAGACGGTTCTGACCATCGCGGTTCTGCTGCGGTTCATGGACAGTTTCAACATCTACACCGAACCCTTCGTTCTGACCGGGGGCGGTCCCGGCAACTCGACCACCCTGCTGTCGATCGACCTGGTGAAGATCGCGCTGGGACAGTTCGACCTTGGCCCCGCGGCCGCGATGAGCCTGATCTATTTCGCCATCACGCTGCTGGTTTCCTGGGTCTTCTACACCCTCATGACAAAGGATGACGCGCAATGAAGAAGCGGTCCCTCATCCCGATCCTGTATATCGCGTTCCTGATGTTGCCGATCTATTGGCTGGTGGCGATGTCCTTCAAGACCACGAACGAGATCCTGTCAGGCTTCTCCCTTTTTCCCCAGACCTTTACGCTGGAGAACTACAAGGCCATCTTCACCGATCCGACGTGGTATTGGGGCTATATCAACTCAATCACCTATGTGACGATCAACACGGTCCTGTCGGTTTGTGTGGCGTTGCCTGCGGCCTACGCGTTCTCGCGCTATCGGTTCCTGGGCGACAAGCAGCTGTTCTTCTGGCTGCTGACCAACCGCATGGCCCCGGCGGCCGTGTTCGCCCTGCCCTTCTTTCAGCTGTATTCGTCGATCCACCTCTTCGACACCTACCTGGCGGTGGCACTGGCGCACACGCTGTTCAACGTGCCGCTGGCAGTGTGGATCCTGGAAGGTTTCATGCGCGGCATCCCGAAAGAGCTGGATGAAACCGCCTATGTCGACGGCTATTCCTTCCCCCGGTTCTTCGTCACGATCTTCCTGCCCAACATCAAGGCGGGCGTGGGCGTGGCGGCATTCTTCTGTTTCATGTTCTCGTGGGTGGAAATGCTGCTGGCCAAGACCCTGACGGCGGTTGAGGCCAAACCGATCGCCGCCGTGATGACCCGCACCGCGTCCAGCGCAGGCTACGAGCTGGGCCTGCTGGCTGCCGCAGGCACCCTGACCATCATCCCCGGCGCCATCGTCATCTGGTTTGTCCGCAACTACATCGCGCGCGGTTTCGCGATGGGACGTGTATGAGGTTCGACATGCGCAAACTCCTTCTCTCCCTCTCCCTGCTCGCCCCGTCCTCGGCGCTGGCGCAAGCCAAGGCCGGCTGGGGCAATGTCGGTCAGGAAGAACCCAAGGGCTTTTCCTGGACCGACCCGCTGTGGCCCGACTTCTGGATGGCCTGGACCCCGGCAACGCTGGCGGTTTTCGTGGGCATCTTCTCGGCCATCGCCCTGATCGGGGTACTCGAGGTGGTCAAGTTTCGCGACGGGATCGAACGCCGGGGCGTGCTGGGCCTGACCACCACATTGGGCGACCGGCTGTTCATCACCCTGCTGGGTTCGGCCTATATCTTTCTGGCCTGGCTGGGGCTGGTTGGCCAACCGGTCTGGACCCCGCTTTTCCTGTCGATCGGCTGGGGCATTTTCGTTTTCTGGAAAGTTTAGGCTTTGCGCAACCGTGAAAGGATGCTTGTCTGGCAAGCATAACAGGCAAAATGGTGACACCGAAACCGATGCGAAAGAGAAAGACAGGAAATCTGCTGACCGAGGTTGAACTGGAGTTCATGAACGAGCTTTGGGCACTTGGCGAAGGCTCGGTACGCGACGTGCTGGACCGGCTGCCGCCCGAGCGGAACCTGGCCTACACCTCGGGCGCGACGATCCTGCGTATCCTGGATGAAAAGGGATTTGTCCAAAGCCGCAAGGATGGCAAAACCCTGATCTATCGCCCGCTGCTTGAGAAGGACACCTATCAGGCGCGGTCGCTGCAGAACCTGTCTCGCACGTTGTTCGATGACACCCCGGCCTCGCTGGTGGCACGTCTTGTCGATGACGCCGGCCTGACCGAAGCTGATCTGGAGGAAATTCGAGCACTGGTAGAGAGGAGACTGCAAAATGACAGCGGTTAAACCGGTACTCGACGCCTATTTGGACCTGAATGTCGTGCTGGCCTTGTCCGCGCTGATCTGGCTGGCCGCCCGGGCGGCGTTGCGCCCAACGGTGCAGCGGCACAATTTCGTCGTTCAATTGCGTGTGCTCAAGGCGCTTTGCCTGTGTGTTCTGCTCAGCCCGGTTCTGGCGCTGACGGTGACCGCACTGTCCGCGCAAATGTGGCCCGGACGCGCCGTGGCCATCGGGGACATCGCCGTCGCGGCCTATCTGCGGGGCGACATCGCCATGCCGGCGACCCAGTTCGAGGCCTTGCTGAACACACGCCAGCGCTGGGTCGATCTTGTGCTGTCCGGTCAAAGCCCGGTTCTGACCGGGCTTGTCGCGGCGCTGATCCTTGCCGCGCTGCGCATTCTGGCACGAACGGTTCGGGATGCGCTGGCCATTCGCGAAACCGTTCAGAACAGCTTCCTCTGGCGCCGCTCGACCCGCGTGGACGTGCGCCTCTCGGACCGGATCACCGTTCCCTTCGCTGTGCGCGGTCTGCGCCGCCGCCATGTGGTGCTGCCCAGCCATCTGCTGGACACCCCGCGTGAGCTGCGCTTCGCGCTGGCACATGAACTCGAGCATGTCCGCGCCCGAGACGTCGAATGGGAGCTTGGATTCGAACTGCTGCGTCCGCTGTTGTTCTGGAACCCGGCCTTCTGGCTGCTGAAATATCAGTTCAGCCGTCTGCGTGAGCTGTCCTGCGACCAATCCGTGGTCATGCGCCGCGGAATCAACGCCCGCGACTATACCAAATGTCTGCTGGATTACTGCGCCAGAACGGTCTCGCAGGGCCGCCCGCGTGTTCTGAACGTGGCCCTGGTTCCCGGTGGCAAGGCCAAGCGGGTCCTGCGGCAGCGGGTGATCGCCCTGGCCGACGCGCCCCGACTGAACGCGCCCGTGCCCGCCTTCTTTCTTGCGACGACGCTGATCTTTGCCGTTCTGGTGGCATTCGCGGCGGCATCGTTCCGCCAGACCCAGGATTGGAGCCACGACAGGCTGATGCTGTCGACGGTGGTCAATCTAGAACGGCTGGAAGCGCGCAACAACGGGAACTGACCGCCGCCGTCACCGATACACGCCCCACGGGCCAAAGCGCGGCGCGGCGATCCGCGCCAGCCCAGAACAGCGGGCCGGACCATCACCGGACAGGCGGTCAAAGTCACGCATCATCGACCGCATGATTGCAAACGGATCGTTGCGTCGGTTGAATGCAGGTACAAGCATGCGCGTCCTCCTCTGGTGTCGTTTCCTGGGCGCCACCTGTGACGTATCGCGCCGCGCACCCCCCCGACGGAGATCGGACATGCGGCAAGTCGGGCCGCCCCGAGGGCAGCGCAGTGTAGTGTAGTCGCGTCAGTCATCTGTTCCCGTCCTGGCGAACGGCTGGCGGTCCGCTGTTTCAGCCGAACCTGTCACGTAACCACGAAACCTCAATCGGGCGTCTCACAACCGGCCAAAGTTTCGTTGAAACCAGATTTCAAGTGGGCGCCGATAGAATTTTTCGCGCCCTCCGAGATGGGCAAGACGTGCTTTCTTTCAGCATGTTAAACCGACAGTCAGATGCCGGCACGTTCCACGGCACCTGTTTCGCGTTGCTGGAACCTGCCGCGTGTCCGGTTGGCGAAAGTCACCAGCGACAGCATCACCGGCACCTCGACCAACACACCCACTACCGTGGCCAGAGCCGCACCCGAGTTCAGGCCGAACAGGCTGATGGCGACGGCCACCGCCAGTTCAAAGAAGCTCGACGTGCCGATCAGCGCGCAGGGCGCCGCGATCCGGTGCGGCACGCGCAGGGCAAAGGCCGCCGCGTAGGCCACCGCAAAGATCCCGTAGGACTGGATCAGGATCGGCACGGCGATCAATGCAATGACCGCCGGCCGGTCTAGGATCACCTGCCCCTGCAGTCCGAACAGGATGACGACGGTCGCGATCAGGCCGACAACACCCCACGGCTTGACCCGGTCGCGGAACGCCGCGATCCGCTCAGCCGAGCCCAGCCGGTTGCGCGTCCAGACACCCGCCGCCAGTGGCAGTGCCACGAACAGGACAACCGACAGGACCAGCGTCTGCCACGGAACGGAAATGTCGGTCACGCCCAGCAGGAAGGCCACGATCGGAGCGAAGGCAAAGACCATGACAATATCATTCACCGACACCTGCAGCAGGGTATAGTTCTCGTCCCCCTTGGTCAGATGCGACCAGACGAACACCATTGCCGTGCAGGGTGCCGCACCCAGCAGGATCAGCCCCGCGATATATTGCTGGGCATCGGCGGGCGCGATCAGGTCGGCGAAGACGTATTCGAAGAACAGCACGCCCAGCGCCGCCATGGTAAAGGGCTTGATCAGCCAGTTGACCACCAGAGTGATCGCCAGCCCTTTGGGCTGTTTTACCACGTCGCGCAGGCTGCCCGGGTCCACCCCTACCATCATCGGATAGACCATGGCCCAGATCAGCACCGCCACCACCAGGTTGACATTGGCCACCTCGGCCGCCGCGATGGCCTGAACCAAACCCGGCGCGAACGAGCCGATGGCGATCCCAGCGGCCATGGCCAGCGCGATCCACAGGGACAGATACCGTTCAAATACGCTCATGCCGAGATCTCCGAAGTTGTTTGGGGCTGCAAGCGCCCCGCCGTCACGGCGGACAGCGAGACCATGGCGGCCGCCGTCCCCAGCATCAAGGGCAACCCGCCCCATTGATAGGTCAGCCCAGACAGCAGCGTACCCAACAGCCGCCCGCCCGCGTTAGCCATGTAGTAGAACCCCACATCCATCGTCACCCGCTCGGCTTGGGTGAAGGCCAGGATCAGGTAAGAATGCAGCGAGGAATTCACCGCAAAGACCGCGCCAAAGGCCAGCAGACCACCCAC
The DNA here is from genome assembly GCF_059613165.1 of Ruegeria sp. BHSB172. Taxonomy (NCBI): domain Bacteria; kingdom Pseudomonadati; phylum Pseudomonadota; class Alphaproteobacteria; order Rhodobacterales; family Roseobacteraceae; genus Ruegeria; species Ruegeria sp. BHSB172. The sequence continues at coordinate 34,748 of NZ_JBXWRZ010000029.1, read as the reverse complement.
CAGCGTCAGCGTCAGCCATGGCGTCGGACCAGAGGACAGCAGCGCGGCCACCGTCAATAGGGCCGGCACACAGGCCAGCCCCCAGGCCCAGCTGCGCGCCGCTGCGACCAGATCAGCCTCATCCCGCGCCCCTGCCCGCAGCAGGCGCGGGGCGGCGGCCTGAACGATGCCGTACAAAATGACCCACATGGCCATGAACCCGCCGATCAGAAAAAAAGCCGCGCGGTTGCCTGCTTCGCTGCCATCCGACAGCACGGCGTAGAAATAGATCGGGATGCCGACGACGAACCAGACGTCGCGCGCCCCGAACAGGAAGACCCGCGCCGCGGACAGCCAGTTCACATTGGCCGATTTCGAAAAGACCTCGGAAAACTTCGCGCCCTTGCGTCCTTTGGGCAGCCCCGGCGGCATCGCCAGCAGCACCGCCACCAAGATCAGGAACAAAACCCCCGCCATGCCCAGCACGGCACCCTTGAAGCCGAGCCCGGCCAACAAGGCCGCCCCCAGCAGGAAGCCCAGCCCCTTGACCGCGTTCTTCGACCCGGTCAGCACCGCGACCCAGCGGAACAGCCCGCCGCCTTCAGTGGGGGCCAACAGCTTGACCGCCGATTTCGACGACATCTTGGTCAGGTCCTTGGCCACTCCGCTGGCGCCCTGCACGACCATCACGAAGGCGACGGACACACCGATGGTCCAGCCCGGATCCAATTGCGCCAGCGCCAGCAATGCCAGCACCTGTATCGTCAGCCCTGCGTACAGGGTCGTGGTCAGCCCGAACCGCGCGGCGATCCACCCGGCGGCCAGGTTGGTGGCCATCCCGGCGATCTCGTACAGCACGAACAAATAGGCCAGCTGGACCGGTGAAAAGCCCAGAGTGTGAAAATGCAGCAGCACCAGCATCCGCAGGGCGCCGTCGGTCAGCATGAAGGCCCAATAGGCTGCCGTGACGGCCATATAGGCCGACAGCCCGTCCGGACGTTGGGAAGCGCGTGTCAAAGCGATGCCCCGACCATCATCGCGACATCCACCAGGCGGTGCGCATAGCCCATCTCGTTGTCGTACCAGGCATAAACCTTTACCTGCGTTCCGTTCACCACCATGGTCGACGGTGCATCCACGATGCTGGACCGGGTGTCATTGGTATAGTCGGTCGAGACCAGCGGACGCTCCTCATAGCCCAGAATGTCGGCGAGAGGCCCCTCGGCCGCGGCCTTGAACAGGGCGTTCACCTCTTCGGCCGTCGTTTCGCGTTCAACCTCGAACACGCAATCGGTCAGCGAGGCATTCAGCAGCGGCACCCGCACCGCATGCCCGTTCAGCCGCCCCGTCAGCTCGGGATAGATCAGGGTGATCGCCGTGGCGCTGCCGGTGGTCGTGGGGATCAGCGAGTTCAGCGCCGACCGGGCACGGCGCAGGTCCTTGGCCGGACGGTCCACGATCGTCTGCGTGTTGGTCACTTCATGAATCGTGGTGATCGATCCGTGCCGGATGCCCAGGCTCTCGTGGATGACCTTGACCACAGGGGCCAGGCAGTTCGTGGTGCAGCTGGCCGCGGTCACGATGCGGTGGCGGGCCGGGTCATAGGTGCCTTCGTTTACGCCAAAAACGATATTGGCCGTATCACCATCCTTGACCGGAGCCGAGACCACCACCTTTTTCAGGCCGGCGTCGAAGTAAGGGGCCAGCTTTGCCTCGGTCTTGAAAACTCCGGTGCAGTCGATGATGACGTCGACGCCCTCAAGCGGCAGCTCCGACAGGTTGCGGGTTCCGATGAAGGGCAGCCGCACGCCGTCAATGGTGACCGAGTTTTCGTCATGACTGAAGTCGGCGGCCCAGCGGCCATGCACGGTGTCGAACTCCAGAAGATGCGCGTGCATCGCGGGGTCCCCCACCGCATCATTGATCCAGGCGATCTGCGCGCCTTTCTCAAGCAGAGGTTTCAGGGCCAGCTTGCCGATGCGGCCCAAGCCGTTGAGAGCATAAACGGTCATGCGGTTTCTTCGGTATGGATCCGGCCGATGTCATCCACGGCCTTCTGAAGTGATATGCGGTCAAGGGTTTCGAACGGCAGCGAAGAAAAGGTCAGGATTCGGTTGCGGATCGCATCGTAAGCCGTTTGAAAGGAAAGGATTTTCTGGGATTTCGTCCCGTCGGCCCCAACCGGATCGGGCACACCCCAATGGGCGCTGATGGGCTGGCCGGGCCAGGCGGGGCAGTCTTCGTTCGCAGCCTGATCGCAGACCGTGAACACGAAATCGAAATCCGGCGCGTCCGGGGCCTGAAACTCGGCAATGGTCTTGGCGCGCAAATCCGAAATGTCATGGCCATTGAGCTTCAGCACCTGCAAAGCAACCGGGTTCAACGCAGCCCGGGCCCGGGTTCCGGCCGAATACACGTTGAACCGGTCGCCCGCCTCGTCCCGCAGGATCGCCTCGGCAAAGATCGACCGCGCCGAATTGCCGGTGCAAATGAACAGCACATTGAGCTTCCGGTCCCGATCGGTCTTGTCAGACGTGGTACAGGAAGCGGGCGCGCAGATCTCGGGGCGGCCGCGGCAGCAGTCCAGCAGCAAACAGTCGATCGTCCCGCGCACTGCCGCCATCTCGACGCCGTAGCGCAACGAGGTCCCTGCCCGCTCCTGCGAAATCAGCCCCACCTGCAGCAATGCACTCAGATAATTCGACAGCGTGTTGGGCTTCAGCCCCAGCGCGCGCGCGATCTCCGAGGCCGGGACGCGGTCGGGATAGCGCCGCATCAGCAGCCGAAATACGGCAAGCCGCTGTGGATGTCCCAGGGTGGACAGACGTTCGGGAATCATTTTTTCCATATTTCATGAATATTCGAAATTAAAAGCGCAGCGCAAGTGACGGTTTGATGACAGCTCGTACTCTCGCAGTGCCGCAAACCGACAGGACGCCCCCGGCATGACCCCGGCCTGTGCCGCAACGGACCCTTGCCCGATCTGATCAGCCCAGGCCTCCGCCCCCCGCGTCATCAGCGGCACGCGCAACATGATCGCGGGCAACGGACATGGATTTGAGGATGGCGTGGACCGGATCCCCCGGTCGCAAACCAAGATCGGCTGCCGCGCGGCGTGTGATCCGAGCGAGGATCTCGTGTTCACCGACCGCAACATGGACCAGCACGCCCGGTCCTGCTCCGGGTACGATCCGTGTCACTGTTCCGCCAAGGATGTTCTGCGCCGACAGCCCCAGAGGCCGGGCGCGCGACAGGATCACGTCATGCGCCATGATCCGCACCCGGACACCGGTGCCGGGCGCCCCGTCGATCCTGGGCAAGAACAGCGGACCGGTCGCGGCGTCAAGTCGGGTCAGACCGTCGTCGAGATGCTCGGCCACCATCGCGGGCAGCATGACAGCCGCTTCGCGGATTCCCATGGCCCGCAGCGCGTCGGCGTCGGCCATCACTTCGGCCGTGGTGCCGTCGCGCACGACCCGGCCGCGGTCGATCACCAACATCCGATCCGCAAGCAACTGCGCCTCGTTCACGTCATGGGTCACTAGAACCACCGGCATTTCCAGATCGGACCGCAAGGCGATGATCTCGCCGTACAGCCGCTCACGCGTGGCACGATCCACGGCCGAGAACGGCTCGTCCAGAAGCAGCACGTCGGGGCGCCGCGCCAAGGCCCGAGCCAGCGCAACGCGCTGCTTCTGCCCGCCCGACAAGTCCGCCGGCCGGCGATGGCCGAGCCCATCCAGATGGACGCGCTGCAACAGGTGTTCGGCCTCGCGCACCCGCGCACGGCGGGGCAGATCCCCCAGGGACGTGGCCACGTTCTGCGCCGCCGTCAAATGCGGAAACAGCGCATAGTCTTGAAACACAAAGCCCACGCGGCGGCGGTGTGTCGGCAAGCAGAGCCCCGCCTCGGTATCGAGCCATGTGATCCCGGCGGCCTCGACCCGCGCCGCTTCGGGCCGCCAGAACCCAGCGATGGTCCGCAAGGTCGTGGTCTTGCCCGATCCCGAGGGTCCGACCAGTGCAAGCAACTCTCCAGGTCCTACCGCGAAGGTCAGATCAAGCGGAATTGGCGCCTTGGCCCGGAGCGTAACTCTGAGCGTCATCAGTCGAGCTTTCGCCCCATGCGGGCCGACAGGGCGAAGGTGACGGCGATGGTGAACAGCGAAATGGCGACCAAAACCGAAGACATCGTCGCCGCCGACTGCATGTCGAAGGCCTGTACGCGGTCATAGATCGCGATGGCGATGGTCTTGGTCTCGCCCGGGATCGAGCCCCCCACCATGAGGACGATGCCGAATTCACCCAGCGTATGCGCGAAGGTCAGCACCATGGCCGTCATCACCCCCGGCCATGCCAGGGGAAGTTCTATGCGCAGCAACGCGCTCAGGGGGCGCAACCCGCTGGCCGCCGCCGCCTCGCGCAGGGACGTCGGGATCGCCTCGAAGGCGCGCTGCGCCGGTTGGATGGCAAATGGCAGGTTGAAGATGACCGAGGCCACGACCAATCCCTCGAAGCTGAAGACCAATTGGTGGCCGAACAGCCCCTGCCAGGCCGCACCGATCGGAGAGTTCCGCCCGAGCGTGACCAGAAGGTAGAAGCCGAACACGGTCGGCGGCAGGACCAGCGGCAGCATCACAAGCCCCTCGACCACACCCTTTCCCCGGAACTTACGGGTCGCCAGAAACCGCCCGAACAGGATCGATACCGGTAGAAGCAAGGCCACCGTCCACGCGGCCAGCGAAAGCGAAAGCCAGAGCGCCTGCCAGTCCATGCGTCTAACCCGGCACGCTAAAGCCGTGGCGCGCCAAGATTTCAAGCGCAACAGGCATTTTCATGTAGCGATAGAACGCCTCCGCCACGGGCCCCGCATTCCGCACCAGGGCCATGCGCTGCATCAGCGGCTGGTGCCAATCGGCGGGAATGAGCGCAAATTCCCCCAGCGGCTGGAGCTGCGGCGACTGGGCCAGGGACCAAGCGATGATGCCGCCATCGGCGCTGCCCGACAGCGCGAACTGCGCGGCCTGGCTGACATTTTCACCCAACACCAGCGACGGTTCGATTGCCGTCCAGATGCCCACATGCTGCAGGACCTCCATCGCCCGCATGCCATAGGGCGCGTGCTGGGGATTGGCGATTGCAAAGCGCGACACCTGCCCGGCGCCAAGCGCGCGGTGCAGGTCTTCCAGCGTCCCGTCGGCTGCCAGCGTCGACCCTTGGTTCGGAACGGCGATGGCCACGCGCCCCTGGGCGTAGAGAGCGCCCTCGTCCCGCAAGAACCCGTCGCGGGCCAGATCGAGAACAAAGCTTTCATCGGCCGCCATGAACATTTCAAAAGGCGCGCCTTCGCGGATCTGCCGCGCGAAATTGCCGGTGGACCCGAACGCAAGCCGCAGTTCGTGGCCGGTTTTCATGGCGAAAGCGGCGGCGATATCCTGAACCGCAAAGCGCAGATCCGATGCCGCGGCAATAACGGGCGGTTCCTGCGCCCGGGCCGCTGCGGGTTGCGCAATGGCGGCAATTCCGCAGGCGAGAGTCGCTGCCCCGAACATGCGGCGGGTGAGGTTCATATCTGCGCTCCGGGTGAATGTGCCACCATTTTTCCTTGGCAAAATATCCACGCTCGCTCCCAAAGGGTCAATTGCTATTTCTTGCCGCAGACCATCCGGCTCTGTGGCAAGGACCTCTGCGACGAGTCCCTCCATAAAACCAAAAAAGAGTACGCCGACACAGGCAACTGGCGCTGCAATAGACGGCCTTTGGATTGGGTCCGGCCGTCTCAGCCGCACGAACGACATATTTCATCATCCTTGACCGCCAGTCGATCAACGGCGATGCCCGCTTTGCCTCCTGTCGGCTTGCCCCGTTGCCCAGCTTGCACGCGTTCGAAACCGGTGCCGAAATTTTGGCGGGGCTGACTTTCAGTCCATCGAAAATCCCTGTGAAAAAATGGCACCGCTCCAAATTGCGCGGGTTTCGTTTCATCAGTGGCCAAGGATGACTCAGGGTCCAAAACCGGATGCCAGAACCGAGATTGAGGTTCGCAAAAAATCGCGCGAGCATTTTGACAAAACCAAGACTCCAGCACTGCCTGTGGCTGCATAAGCTTACGCAAGGAATATTCGGCTGGTCAGCACGGAAGTTTTCTTGACGCTACACAGATCAGCCTCAGCCGAACTCCGCGGCCATGGCCGCCTCCAGCGCGTCGCGGATGAGAGGGTTGGGGAAGCGGCGACGCAGAGTCACAGCAAAGAAAGTCTCCGACAGCCCGTCGAGCTTGGCAAGCTCGACCAGCCGGCCTGACGCAAGCTCGTCCTGTACGACGATGGGTGGGATTACAGCGAGCCCTGCACCCGAACGCGCCAGAAGCCGCAGCATGGCCATGTCATCGGCCTCGGCGACGATGCGGGGCAGGATTGAGAACCCGTCGAACATAGCGTCGATGGCCGCCCGCAGCGCGCTTCCAGAGGCAGGCAGGATCAGTGGCCGGCTTTCCAGCAAGTCGTGCAGCGGCTGCCCAGCAAGATCGGGCGGACCGATCAGACTGACTGGTTGCTCGGCAATGCTGTGGATCAGGTGGCGGCTAGCTGCGTCTTGCGCGGGGGGGTGGTTGGTAAGCACCACGTCAAGCGTTAGTGCCTCTAGACCGGCGATGAGCTGAGACTGCGGACCGGAGCGCAGAATAACTTCGACATCTTCTTGCACAAGAAAGGGCGCGATGAAACCAATCTGAAAGTTGCGCGACAGCGTGGACAATGCGCCGACGCGCAGAGCTCTCCGACCGGCGTGGCGGTCGCGCAGAGTGGCCACGAGATCGTCTGCGGTCCGGAAGATCGACTCGGCATGGTCGAGCGCAATCCGTCCTGCCTCGGTCAGCACCAGCCCGCGTCCGCGGCGCTCGAACAACTGATGGCCAAGCGTGCTTTCGAGCGTCTTGATCTGTGTCGACATCGCCGACTGCGACAGGTTCAGCCGCTGCGCCGCGCCGGTGAGCGTGCCTTCGCGCGCGACTGCACGGAACAGGTGAAGATGGTGAAGGTTGAGCTTGGCCATTGTTCCATCAGATCGAACGTTTACACTAAAATTATGTAATTTTCTGGATAACGCCAAGAGTTTATGTCCGCTCCACAGTTCCTTGAACGTGGAGATTGACAATGGATGCCCTTCTTGCCTTCCCGGGCCAATTCGCGCCTCTGGTTTTGCTGATCGGCGCTGCCACAATGATGGTCACACCGGGCCGTCGTCCGCCCCGTGCGCGCTGGCTGCCGGAAAGCGCAAGCCTTGTCGCGCTAGTGCTGGCCCTTTCCGGGGCCGCCATGCTCGCGACAGGTTCCGCGCCAAAGACCGGCGTCAGCGGATTCGGGCAGCTGCTCATGCTCGACGTGATCGGCGCGACAATATCGCTGCTTGTCGCCTTTATCGGCTGGATCGTGACACGCTATTCAAAGCGCTACATGGACGGCGAAGCGCAGGAGGGGCGGTTTCACGCATTGATGCTGACCACGCTGGCCATTGTTCTGGCGTTGGTCCAAGCCGGCCATATTGCCGTTTTGGTCGCAGCTTTTCTGGCAACCGGGATAGTGTTGCGTCAACTCTTGCTTTTCTATTCGGATCGGCCGGCGGCGCGGAGAGCGGCAACGAAGTTCTCCCTGGTCTGGCACGCCGGCGATATAGCGCTGGTGCTTGCAGCAGGTCTGCTTTGGGTGTCTTTCGGCACCGCCGATCTGACCGCACTGCGCGAGTCTGTGCAAACGCAAGGCCTGGGCGCTGCGGGACAGGCAGCCGTGGCGCTCATTGTGCTGGCAGCGCTCTTGAAGACGGCAGCCTTCCCCGTGCACGGCTGGCTGACTGAGGTGATGGAGGCGCCTACCCCGGTTTCGGCGCTACTGCATGCAGGGATCATCAATGCAGGCGGAGTCCTGCTGATCCGGCTCGCAGAGCTGGTGCAGGCCAGCCCTGCGGCGATGGCGGTTCTGGTCCTGATGGGCGGGCTCACTGCTCTCTTTGGGGCGGTGGTGATGCTGACACAAAGCGCGGTCAAGACGGCACTGGCCTGGTCGACGGTCGGGCAGATGGGCTTCATGCTGATGCAATGCGGGCTGGGCTTGTGGCCGATTGCGCTCCTGCACATCGTCGCCCATGGGCTCTACAAGAGCCATGCCTTCCTGACTGCCGGTATGGCCGTGACCGAGGTCAACGCCGCGCGCCGTCCGGGGCCTGTGGCGGTGCCGGGCTGGGGGGCAGTGTTTCGGGCCTTTGCCCTGGCGCTGGCACTTTATGCGGCTATGGCGGGGGCTTTCATGGCCATCGCCGGGCCGAAGTCACCGCAGGCGTTGGCGCTGGGCGCGATTCTTGTCTTCGGCGTCGCCTACCTCGTGGCGCAAGGGCTGGCCGATGCCGCGCCGCGGGCCCTGACGCGCCGCACCGCGCGCGCCGCGCTCGCCGCCACGGTGGCCTATTTTGCCTTCCAACTCGGCGCGCAAGCGCTCTGGGGCGCTCATCTGCCCGCACCGCCCGTTCCGGGCCCGCTGGAATGGGCGCTGATCGTGCTCGCGGTTACGTCCTTCGGGTTGGTGGCGCTTGCTCAGGCTCTGTTTCCGCTCTGGGCGAACCACCCAGCTGCTGCAGGGCTGCGCGTGCATGTCACCAACGGCCTGTACCTAAATGCGCTCATTGACCAGGCGATCGGCGGCTTCCGCACTGTGAAGTCCAAATAAACGCGAAATAAGGATCTTACGAAATGTTCATGCAAGAAATCGACATAGCGCCAGCCCGGCTGTCGGCGATCCTGAAGGCCGCCGAGGCCGCCGTGCGGGCGATCCCACCCGCCTTCCCGCTTGATGCCACGGTGGCAGTCAACCCCTTTCTTGGACAGGCGGGAGAAAACATGACCGTAGCGGCGGCACGTCTTGCGCGCGTATCCGGTGCGGCGCTCTTCCGTCCGCGCACTGAGCTTGCAGCCGAGGTTGCAGCAGGGCGTATCACCGATGACGATCTCGCAGCGGCGCTGATTGCCTGCACCTCACCGCTTAAACCGGCCAACTTGGCGCTTCTAAAGGCCAAGATGCATGCGCCGACACCAGCGCCCCGCGCTCTGCCAACCGTTGCCGATCTTGCTGCCGAGTTGAGCGGGACCGACTGGCCCGCCGTGATCGAACGCTGCGTCGGCCTCTGGGCGGCCGGTCACTTCGACCGGGGGCAAGCGTTTTGGTTACCTGCGACGGATGCCCCCGCCTGGGCCGCCTGGAGGGCCTGGGCCGCGCGCGACCTGACCCCCGAGATCGCCGGACTCCATGGCTTCTGCGCGCATGTCGCAGCCGTCCCAGACACCCCGGAGCGAGCGATCGCCAGAGCGGCCGAGTCGCTGGGCATCGAGGCAGACGCGGCCGAAACGGCCTTTCACCGGCTGCTTTTGGACCTCGGTGGCTGGGAGCAGCACGCTCGCTGGTTGCTGTGGAAGGCCGAGCAAGAGAGAGGGACCGACCGCACCCTTCCGGCGCTGCTAGCGATCCGTCTGACCTGGGAGGAGGCTCTTTTTGCGCAGTACCCCGAACTCGCGCCCCGCTGGGCCGAGGTGGTTCGGGCGCATGCCGAACCCGTCGCGCCAACCCCGGACCTCGTGGTTGATGCAATCCTTCAGGATGCCGCCGAACGTGCCCTCCAGCGGCGCCTCGACGAGCGGCTCGATGGGCCCGCCGCCCTGCCCTCGGCACGCTCGACGCTGCAGGCGGCCTTTTGCATCGACGTGCGCTCCGAGCCGTTTCGCCGCGCTCTCGAGGCGCAGGCACCGGGGATCGAGACCCTTGGTTTCGCTGGTTTCTTCGGCCTGCCGGTCGCGCATTCTCCACATGGCTCCGATGCGGTCGAGGAGCATCTGCCGGTGCTGCTGACGCCCGCCCTGCGCAGCTCGAGCCAGCAGCCCGGGACCGCCGAGAAGGCGACACGCATTGACGCGCGGGCAGTGCGCGCCTGGGGGCGTTTCCGGCAGGCGGCAGTCTCGTCTTTTGCCTTTGTGGAGGCGGCGGGGCTCGTCTATGGCTGCAAGCTTCTGGCCGGCACATTCGGCAAGGCCGCCGCAGCAGAGACGCCAGAACCCGCCCCTCGCCTTGCAGATACGCTCTCGCCGGAACGCCGGGCGGAAATCGTGGCCGACGTGCTCAAGGCAATGGGCCTTCGTGAAGGATTCGCACGGCTGATGTTACTCGTCGGCCATGGCGCACAGGCCACCAACAACCCCCACGAAAGCGCCTATCACTGCGGCGCCTGCGGAGGTCACACAGGTGCGGTTTCGGCGCGGCTTCTGGCCGCACTACTGAACGATCCAGAAACCCGTGCGCATCTTCCGGGGCTCGGGATCGCGCTGCCCGAGGACACGCACTTCGTGGCCGCGCTGCACGACACCACAACCGAGGAAGTGAGTTTGTTCGATGCCGAAGCCCCCGCCACGCATGCGCCGGAGCTTGCACAGACCCGCGCGTGGCTTGCAGCGGCGAGCAATCAGGCGCGGATGGAGCGCGCTCTCAAGCTTCCCGGCGCAACGCCCCAAACCGTGGCGACGCGGGCGCGCGACTGGTCCGAAATCCGCCCCGAATGGGGGCTTGCGGGCTGTTCCGTGTTTATCGCCGCCCCGCGCGCGGCGACCGCTGGCAAGGATCTCGGCGGGCGTGCCTTTCTGCACAGTTACGACTGGAAGGCGGACGAGGGCTTTGCCACGCTCGAGTTGATCCTGACCGCACCTGTCGTGGTGGCAAGCTGGATCTCCCTGCAATACTACGGCTCAAGCCTCGCACCCGAAGTCTTCGGGGCCGGCAACAAACTCATCCACAATGTCGCAGGCGGCATCGGCGTGGTCGAGGGAAACGGCGGGCGGCTGCGGGCAGGACTGCCCTGGCAGGCAGTGCATGACGGCATGCGTCAGATGCATGAGCCGCAGCGCCTGACCGTGCTCATCGAGGCCCCGCGCGAAGCGATCTCGGACATCCTCGCCCGCCACAGCGAGGTTGCGGCGCTGTTCAACAACGGCTGGCTCCACCTGCTGCAACTCGAATCTGGACGCGTCGCCGCTCGCTATCGGCCAGGTGGAGAATGGCGGACACAAACCGTTCCGAGGCAGGTAGCTTGAGCGTTAAAGACGCATCGCCTTCGGTATCATGCATGGCAAAGAGGCGGTGTTCGCACTGCCTCGGCACAAGGTCTCCGCCTCTTGCGCGCCATCGGCCGGGCATGGCGCTAGCGGAAGATTCTGGAGGCCGGCTAGGTCGCCACACTCACGGATCTCGCCGCCGACGAGGGCCTGTCCGACCGCTACTTCGGCCACCTCAAACGCCTCGCCTGACTTGCGCCCGAAGTGCTCGGGCGCCTCGTCGTCCACCGCTAGCCCTGCACGATCACGATCGGCGACTACAGCGGCAGGCTTTCCGGTAAACTAGGCGCGATTGATACGCCACATACTTACCCCCAATCAAAATCATAACTCTACGAAAAACTCTGAAGAGGGAATGAAACTTCAAAGATCGCACCAGCAAAGCAATCAGAGTAATGGGGAAAACAGCCGCGAAATTGGAGCGCCAACGCGAACTCTCCAAGGTTGCTCCATCAGTGTCTTTGTGAGTTCAAACGACCGCGCAAAGTCAGCTTCGAGCATCGCGTGCAACTGGGAAGCCGCGCGAGTGTCAAAAAGCATTGCCATGGCCTCGAAGTTCAAACGGAATGAGCGGTTGTCCATGTTTGTTGTGCCCACTGCCGCCACGGCATCATCGACCAGGACGACTTTCTGATGCATGAAGCCTGCATCGTATCGAAAGACCTTGACCCCCGCGTCGCGAATTTCGTCGAAATACGCAAAGGCTGCAAGCCAGGGCACTTTGTGGTCGACGACTTCGGGAACAAGTATCCGGACATCAACGCCACGCAGTGCGGCGAATTTCAAGGCCGCGATCACGTCGGTGTCCGGCACGAAATAGGGCGAGGCAATCCAGATGCGGTCTTTGGCCATGGAAATGCAGGCAAAGAAAAACAACGCCCCGGTTTCCATCTCGTCCGCCGGGCCGGTCGCCATCAGCATCGCGGCCATGTCATCCCCGGCCAGGGGGGCATCCCAGAGCAGATCGTCAAGCAGCACCTCTTCGGTGGCCCAGTGCCAGTCCTCGGCAAAGATCAGCTGCAGCTGTGACACAATCGGCCCCTGCAGCCGGGCATGGGTGTCGCGCCAGTCGCCAAATTTCGGGTCCAGTCCGTTGTACTCGTCGCCGAAATTCAGCCCGCCGGTAAAGCCGGTTTTACCATCCACAATGATTGTCTTGCGGTGGTTGCGGAAGTTGAGGTGAAAGCGCGTCCGGGGCCCGGGCATTTTTTTGGGGTCGACGAATTCTACGCCGCCCGCACGTAATCGATCGAAGTAGGTTGCGGGCAGCGCAATCGAGCCGACCGCATCGACGAGGAACCTAACGCTAACGCCCCGGCCTGCCGCCGCGATCATTCGCTCGGCCAGTGCGCGCCCCACACCGTCGTCCTTGACGATATAGGATTGCACCAGAACATAATTCTCGGCCTCATCGATGGCATTGAAGATGTCTGCGAATGTTTCCTCGCCATCGACAAGCAGCCGCATGGAATTGCCGCGCACTGCCGGAAACCCGGAAATCGCCTCCAGCGGCCGGGGCGACACCGGCAGCGGTGCCACGGGCCTATACGTTTCAGCATGGACGCGCAGGCCTTCCATCACGCGTTCGCTGCCCTTGCGCGAAAGGATGAATCCCCGGTATTTGTGATGGCCCAAGAATAGGTAGAGTGGCACGCCCAGGTAAGGCGCGGCGATCAGCAGGATGGCCCAGCCCACCGCCCCTTGCGGCGTGCGTGCGGTTTGAACGGCGCGCCAAGCGAAGAAGACGGCAATCCCCTCGAGGACAACCAGAAAGGCCAGGATAAACTCAGTCATTGAGGTCCTCCTTGTCCGGGCCGGGCGTCTGATGAGGCGCCGGGGAAACCGTTTTTATCGTTTGGGTCGGATGGGCCAGTTGGGTTCCCACTTCTGCGACCAGAGACAGGATTTTCAGGCTGAGGTTTTCGCTGACGCGCAGAAAGTCTGAATAAGTCGGCGATCGGCTACGCCCGTAGAACAAAATATCTATCGAATGGTCGCTCAGCCCCGTGACGCGCACGTAGCACGGGGCGTCATCCGAGGTATCAAAATCGCCGCTTTCGTGCATGTAGCGCTGCAGCCCGTCGCGAACGGCGATCACCTGACTTTCGCTGGCAGAGAGCACCAAACCGAAGGTCATCATGATCCGACGATGCTTCATCCGGGAATAATTCAGCACAACGCTGTTGGCCAGTTCCGCGTTCGGAACGAAGCGTGGGATCTGGTCAAATCCAACAACCAGAGTCGAGCGCAGGTCCACCCGCTCGACAACACCGGCGACCAAACCCTCAACATCAATCGTATCTCCGGACACGAAGCGCTCTTCGCTGCTGTTGGTCATGCCGGCAAGCAAGTTTCTTACTAGGTCTTGTGAGGCGATTGCCAGCCCCGCGCCAAGCACGCCGACACCCGTCAGCGCACCAGAAATGTCGATCTCCCAGACCTCGAGCAATGCAGCTAAACCAAAAAGAACAACTGAGAACTGTGTTACTCTAACAGTCCAGTCCTGTTCGAGACGGATAGACTTCGCGTGTTCTTCACTGCTCAACATGGAAACGAATACGGCTGCCAATCGATACCAGCCAGAAAACACCGCAATGATGCATATCGATGTCAACACTCGACGCAAAAATCGGGAGAGTAGTTCCGGAGGCTGGATAATCTCTAGAACTATAAACATAGCAAAGGTGACGAGAAGCACTTGAACGGCTTCACGCAGCTTGCCGCGTATTTCCTCTGATATTGCGCTTTCAAGGCGCCGCATGAGAAAACTCAGAAGCTGCAGCACACAATTTGCCAATGGCTTTCTAAAAACGTACACCAAAACAACGAAAGCCAGTAAACTGATCGCAAGAACTGGATCGATGCTCTCAACCCAAATGGATATGTTTTCTGCTGTTCTCTCTATGCTTGATTTCCCAAAAGTGTTGTCCAGATGAGTGGTCACTGCAAAAGACTTCCCATAAATTACACTCGCCAAGCAGCCTGATTTCATGATCCTTGGCTGATCACTGTCCGAAAAACTACAAGTTCTAAGCCTATTTTGCCCGCCCTGTTTTTGGGGCAAGTGTTACGCTCGCAGTATCGATAATCGGCGCCAAAAAGTTTAGAGCAGCTGGTAGATTGAAAGCAGGAGCATGCGCTAGCTTTTGTCCTTTTTTGAGCTCTCCGTGGTGTTCCGGATCACTGCGCTGACCACGCTGCTTGCAACTTTGGGGGCGATGGAACCCAACGGGTCATTCGCCATTTTCTTGACGGCTTCCGCCGTGGCCTTGGCTTCTTCGGAAAAGGCTCGGATCTCGGCCTCGATGTCTTCAAGGGCCATGTCCCGCACCTCTGCAACCGGTGCTGTTTCCTGTTCCGCGCTGGACTTACCTGCAATCGAAATCAAGATCGCGGCGACGATCAAATTCGCCAGCGACACAACCAAAGCCGCAATTGGCGCCGAAACACTTTGCGAAAGCGCCAAGTATGCCGACGCGTTCAACATGATCAAACCGACTGCCGCAGCGATACCCGCCGCCGCCATCAGACCGGTTTGTCGCCGCAATACGGCCAAGTGCCGCTGAGCGATCAGTCGCTCGGAACGCAGGACGATAGAAACGTTTCTGGAGATGCGGTTCATAACAAGTTCCCTACTTTGAGCGACCGATCAAATATCCTAGAGCGAATACCCCCAATGTAAGAAGCAGGGGATGTTTGCTCGGCAATTCTTCGATTTGTGCCAAAAGCTCAGAAAGCTCGCTGTCCCACCCCCCCGGCTCCCGCTTTTCATCGGTGTTGTCGGGCACTTTCTGCGTTTGCGCTGATGAACCGCCATTTTCCTTGAGCTTCTCGCGAAGAACAGCCAGTTCAGCTTCGAGCTCAGCTTTTGTCGCCATGGGGCGATCTCCCATTTGGTTGCGTTGTCCGAGGTCGAGGCACGTGAAACCGGACACTTTATAAGGCAGAGACACTTCTGCTCATTCAGCGCAGGACGTTTCCATCGCCACTCTTGCCGGGAACCATGCCCACGGCCCCTTTCGCTGCGCGCGGTCGGGGCAGCTCGGACCTAAGACTTCTTGAACTTGTCGTAGGCCGCCTTCATCTGCAGGCCAATCGCCCGCGCCGCCTCGCCCACTTCCTCGGCGCTTTTTTCGAACTCGTCGCGTGTCAGGAACTTGTCCCACTGAGCGGTCAACTCTTTCCATTCGTCCTCAGCTTCCTTCGTCGCCAAGTGCAGTTGGAGCCGCAGCTCGTCTCGACGCCGCTGCAGGTCCTCCATTAGATCCTTGATTTCCATACCCATTCCTCCTGTGTCATCACATGCTGATAGCGTAGTGCCGTCTTGAAAATACATCAAACCTTTACTTTTGGCGATCTGCGGACCTCGCTGCGCCATGATCGCCGTGTCACGCACGAGCAGAAGATTTTTGCGTATGGAGCAACCAGCCGAATGCAGCTAGGATCTTTCGCCAGAGGCCATTTGCTTCAAAAGGAAAAGGCCAGACTCACGCTGACGAATTACGCTGAGGTCAGCCCGCGCTCGCGATCCAAGGATAGGACCACGCAACATGGACCAAAACACGCCTACCCGACCAGCTGCGACCTTGGCGTTTTGGGCTTACTCTTCAATTGTTGTGGGAACTACCGTTACAGGGCTTTTTGTTCTCAAAGAGCTGCTGATACCTCTGGCCATTTCTGGCCTGCTATTCGTACTCATTGTATCTGTCATTGATCGTATCGCAGCAATTCGGATCGGTGGCCGTTCGGTTCCGATTTGGCTGTCATATGTTTTGGGCTTCTTGCTTATCGTGGCCGGTATCCTCGCTATCTTGAGTGTACTGTCGGCTCAGGCAAAGGAAGTGGCAGCCGCGGTCCCACGATATCAAGACCGGTTCGCCGGCATCCTTGCGAATATCGTCGAGATCATTGGGGACGATAATGCAAACGCGGTTGTCAACGTCATCCAGGACTTGGATGCCTCGGGGTTTGCAGTGGAAACGGTCAGCTCGGCCAAGACGTTCTTGTCCGGCGCTTTCTTGGTTCTCCTGTACTTGCCATTCATGTTGATTGAACGCCGCCCAATGCGGGAAAAGCTGGCAATCTCTGCCAATGACCCAGAGCTGGGTGCGGAAATAGGCAGGACCGTCATTCACATCTCAGAGTCCCTGCAACGGTATGTGGGCATTAAAACATTTGTGAGCGCTCTAACCGGGCTTTTGTGCTATGCGATCATGAAATCCGTCGGCCTGGACTTTGCCGAAACGTGGGGCGTCCTGACGTTCGCCCTGAACTTCATTCCGTCCATTGGTTCGGTGCTGGCCGTCATTTTCCCGGCGGTTGTGGCGCTGGTCCAGTTCGATGGCTATTCCGCATTACTGATCATCGTTCTGGGCTGCGGAGCAGTCCAATTCGTCATCGGCAACATTTTGGAGCCTGCTCTTACCGGGAAATCTCTCAACTTATCCCCGATGATGGTCATTGTCGCCTTGACGACATGGACGACGATCTGGGGTTTGCCTGGCGCTTTTCTCAGCGTTCCCATTACGGTTTGCGTAATGATAATTTTTGCCCATGTTCCCGGCCTGAGATGGGCGGCGATCTTGATGTCTGGCGACGGAAGGCTCTCGACACCCGATCAGGAGACAACGTCCGTTAGGCCCACAATCAACGATGCTGAGAATGGCTCACAGACGGATCTGGAGATCGAGGCCAATCGGCTTAGGGAAGAGTATGAAAAGAACCGTGCCAAGTGAGCCGGAGAGCGCCAGTCAGTCTCGAAGGTCTGCTTGCGTCCAACCCCGCGCTGTCTTTCGACACAAAGAAAGATGAACCGGGACTATTCTGAGCTGCGACAGGGGCTTTGTGCCGCGCCACCGCATCTTTCCCTGCGGTCGTTTCGGGCTTACTGTCTTTAACATTTCGCAAGTGACGCGAAAACAGAAGGTGCCGTCCCCTCCCAACGATGAAACGCCTCTGAAAAACTCTGCCTATGTTCAAACCCCAACAGGTCACTCGTCTCGTTGATCGATCGTCCGGCAGCAAGTTCTATCCGTGCTTTTTGGTGCACAGCAGTTTTTCTAAGATCGCTGAATGTCGTTCCCCTATTTTTTAGGCGCAACTGAAGGGTGCGCGCGTTGGTGTCGAGCAGATAGGCTGCCTCGGACAGTCGAAGCGGGCGAAAGCGCGTGTTCAAAGCCGCGGCGTTCATCTTGTTGAGCAGCAGGACTAAGTCCGCGTCGTTTTCAAGTTGTTTCAATTCTTCAACGATCAAGGGCAGGAAAGCGTTTAGTTCCGGGTTCGAGAATTTCAGGGAGCTTTTCAGCAGATGTTCATCGAACTCCAAAGCATATTCCGTAGCAGATACGAACCGCTTTACTTTTGGAAACACGCCCAGATGTGCGCACGAAGCACCCGGGAAAAAAATTTTCAGATCAGCGTTCGAGGTTCTATCCGATAGACAAACCAGATAGCAAAGCAATGCAATCAAATACTTGGAGCTCTCGTCAAAGCCATCGGGAATAAGCGGCGCAGTAGACACCGATACTCGACACCGGTTTCGTTGCAAGCGGATGTTTATTTTCCCTGCGCTGACAAGGCCGTCCATTAGCCGCTGTGCTGTTTTCAACGCTGTCCATAAAGTGTCGGAGTGGATGCAGGCCTTTCCGAATAAACCTAGTGTTCCCAAATCTGGTGCCATTCCGGCCCGTAAGAGCAGATTTCCATCCTCGTCATCGGAACCGACCCGCGCCAAGACGTGCAGATAGTCGAAATAAGGCAACCGCGCCTCGGCAAACCATTGACCAACACTGTCTGTCAGATCCCGCCTGATCCGCGCCGCCTTAGAGGGATGCGTCTTTGAAAAGAGCTCAAGGGGCGCGCGCACGAGCGCCAACCGGACCTTTGGAGAATCCTCCACCTCCGAGAGCTTAGCGTTCGATTTTTGCGCGTTCGCCGACATGTCTCAAGCCCTTGTGAGCTAATATGTTCTACAGAATCACCGCATGCAGAAAAGCAGATAGCGTGAGTTCGAGTTTAGAGTGCGGCAACGCGGTATCAAAGCGTTTCGCCTTGTTTCCGGCGGTTGGCCTAATGGGCATTGCCTGTTGGGGTTGGAATGCGGAGGCTCGATCGGGCTCTGCATGAACACCTTCAAGTGATCCGGGAAGGATTGGCCAGATGACCCTTGGGGACGCTTCCCAAAAGATGCTTCGACGGATTTCTTACAGGGCCTGTGCAGTGTCGCCGGGGCAGGCAGCAGGCAGAACCGGAGCGGCGTCTGCGACCGTTCCGATCAAAGCGTTCATATTGTTCGCTTCGATCTGTTTGTCCCTGACTGCGGGTGTCGCCCTGGCTTCGCCAGACAGCGAAAACCAGGCCGCTGCCCAAGCCAACAATCCCCTGGCGGACATCCGTGCGCTCAACCTCCAAAACTACTATGTTGGCGCGTTCAATGGCGTTCCGAACGGCTCAGGAAACCAATTCGTTCTGCGTTATGCGCAGCCTTTGCAGATCGGGGCTTCGAACTGGCTAATACGAGCCTCGCTTCCGATGAACTCTCTGCCCGTCGGTCCGGGTTTCTCAACCGTCTCCGGCATCGGCGATCTGGATATTTTTGCTGCCTATCAGTTCGATACCGGAAACCCTGCAACCAGTTTTGCCATCGGGCCTCAGATCGTGGCGCCTACAGGAAAGAACGGCCTTGGGGCGGACCAGTGGCAATTGGGTCTTGCCAACGTTTACTTCAACGCGATTTCGCCATTGGTTCAGTACGGTTACCTGCTGACCTACCGCGGAGGCGTCGGTGATACGAATGGCAAACCCCGTGCCAGCGTGGCCGCATTCCAACCCTTTGTTTTTTATCAGCTGGGCAAAGGTTGGTATTCAGGTGGCGCCCCGATTTGGAGCTACAATTTCGAGAACGACAACTATGCAGTCCCGCTGGGGCTGAGGCTGGGTAAAGTGACCCGGCAAGACAAGACTATCTTCAACGTTTTTGTCGAACCCCAGTACTCCGTTGCCAGGCGCGGGGCCGGCGTGCCGGAATGGCAGATCTACCTGGCTTTGAACATGCAGTTTCTCAAATAGCCGGGTTCCCCCGTTTCCATCCACAAATGAACCAAAAAAGGAGCAATTTTATGGAAAAGTTTGTAGCAGTCGTGTTCGACTCAGAAGAAGCCGCTTTCAAAGGGGCGGAGGCGTTACGGGATCTGCACCAGAACGGTGAACTGGCGGTATACGCAGCTGCCGTGATCGCTAAAGACGAAGACGGACAGGTCGCGGTCAAGAAAGCCCAGGACGAAGGCCCGATCGGCACGGCCTTCGGAATGATGATCGGCGCCATGGTTGGTGTTTTGGCCGGACCCGCTGCTATCGCGTCTGGCGCGGCCGTCGCGGGGACAGCCGCTGCCAGCCAGGCCGCGCTTGGCGGCATGGCCATGGGAAGTATGACCGGTGGTCTTTTTGGCGTTTATCGCGACCTTATGGTTTCCGGCGTAGACATGACGATGCTCGATCAGGTTTCCATTGAGTTGCTTCCGGGCAAATCTTGCATCGTTGCGTCCGTCGACGAGATATGGACGGCACCCCTCGACACCAAGATGGCTGAAATCGGGGGCACAATTTTCCGCAAACCCCGCGTCGATGCGGTCGATGAGCAGTGGGAAGCGGAAATGCGTGCCATGGACCGCGAACTTTCTGAACTGGACGAAGAGTTGCGGGCTTCCCACGAAGAAAACAAGGCCGCGATCATGGCCAAAGTTGATACCGTGAAGGCGCGTATCGCGGAAAACAACAAGAAGATCAATGAGCGCCTTGACGCAATGGATGCAGAAATGGACGCGCGTCTGGATGCTCTTGACGAGCAGATCGCCAAAGCCTCTGCTGAACGAAAGGCAAAATTTGAAAAGCGCAAGGCCGAGATCAAGGAAGAGTACAAGGTCCGCAAGGAAAAGCTGAAAAACTCTGCCGAATTGGCGCGCGAGGCGTTGAAACCCTGATTTCGTGGTGGCTCCCGGACAGGTCCAAAACCGCAAATCCTTTCTATTCCATTGGGTAGAGTATCTGTCGGGAGCATAAAAGTCGGGAGACACGCAAGAACCAAGACAGGCTGGGCTTTTCGGTCAATCCTATCAGATCTTCTGGAAAGCCCACCCAATCAACTCAGGAGGTACAGACATGCAAAACAGGTTTCTTTGGGTTCTCATGGGGATTGTATCTCTGCTGGGTGGGTTATTTGCCCTTGCAAATCCGGTATTGGCCAGCGGTTTCGCGACCTTAGTGATAGCTTTTGTCTTTATGGCCTTCGGCGTCGCTCAGGTGATCGCCGCCTTTCGTGATGAAACAAACACCGTAAAGTTCTGGACTATCCTTCTCGGGATCATGTGGTTTCTCATCGGCTTGATGATCTTGGGTCGGCCTTTGATGGGCATGGTGGTTCTAACCACTTTGATAGCAATTGCGTTCCTGTTTGGCGGCGCGGCCAAGATCGCGTATGCGTTTGCTCTGGAGGATCGAAAAGCTTTCTGGATGGTCTTGATCTCCGGTGTCGCCTCGCTTGCGCTTGGCGTCATTATCTTCATGGATTGGCCGGTTTCCGCTGTCTCGACTCTCGGCATACTCCTCGGGGTAGAGCTTGTCGCCGACGGTGTGTCTTCGTTCGCCTTGGCGTTTAGCAAGGACAAGACAAAAGCAGCGGCAACTTAAAGGGACCGCTTCATATCGGACGATAGTAATTCCGTCATCATCGGGCAGTCCATGGATAAATCCGCCGGAGAGAGAATGAACGCCGCCGTGACTGTCCGTTCTGGCGAGATCGCGCAACAGCAAGGCAATTAGGCGTAACTGTCGGAAAGCACTGTCGGACATCGCCCGAAACACAGGAGGAAATCATGTTATTCACCAAGATAACCAGAATGTGCGCCATAGCGGCGACAGCTCTTGGACTAACGTCCGCGGCCGCTACGGCGCAAAACACGGAAAAACCCAATATTCTCGTGATCTGGGGCGACGATGTCGGCATGTTCAACATCAGCGCCTATAACCACGGAATGATGGGTTATCAGACGCCAAATATCGACCGTCTGGCGGCCGAAGGCGGAATGTTCACCGACGCATATGCTCAACAATCCTGCACAGCTGGTCGGGCCTCATTCATTCTAGGCCAACATCCGTTCCGTACCGGTCTTTTGACAATTGGCATGCCCGGGTCCAAGCATGGAATGCCCGAATGGTCACCCACGATCGCCTCGCTGCTCAAGAACCATGGCTACGCCACGGCACAGTTCGGCAAGAACCACCTCGGTGATCAGAATGAACACCTTCCAACCAACCATGGGTTCGATGAATTCTTTGGCAACCTCTATCATCTCAACGCAGAAGAGGAGCCTGAGGGCTACTTCTACCCGAAAGACCCCGAGTTTCGCGAGCGGTATGGCCCGCGTGGCGTGATCAAGGCATCGGCGGACGGTCAGATTGAGGATACTGGCCCGATGACCCGTAAGCGCATGGAAACGGCCGACGAGGAATTCCTCGCAGGCGCCCTGGACTTCATCGATCGCTCGGTGGAACAGGACAAACCCTTCTTCGTTTGGATGAACACAACGCGAATGCATGTCTGGACTCGCTTGAAGCCGGAAAGCGTCGGATTGACCGGAATGGGTCTCTATCCGGATGGCATGGCCGAGCACGACGGCCATGTCGGACAATTGCTCGACAAGCTTGACGAACTGGGAATTGCGGATAACACAATCGTTATCTACTCTACCGATAACGGCGCCGAGAAGGTTTCATGGCCAGACGGCGGCATCACCCCTTTCCATGGCGAAAAAGGCACAACCTTCGAGGGCGGTTTTCGCGTTCCACAGTTGATTCGTTGGCCTGGCACTGTGAAACCGGGAACGAAGTTTAACGACATCATCAGCCATGAAGACTGGATGCCGACACTTCTCGCAGCGGCCGGCGAGCCGGATATCAAGGAGAAGCTGCTGCAGGGCCACACGGCGAACGGCAAGGATTTCCGGGTGCATCTCGACGGCTACAATATGATGCCGTATCTCTCGGGCGAGGTCGACGAGAGCCCACGCGACCGGATCTTCTACTTCTCAGCCAACGGTGAACTGAATGCGGTGAGGTGGAATGACTGGAAGGTGCATTTCGCAACGCTGGAGGGGAATATCACTGACGCCGTGCGCTTCGCTTCGAACTGGCCCAAGATCGTTCACTTGCGATCCGACCCTCTCGAAGAAATGTGGCTGGAATCGGAAATGTACCTGCGATGGATGGCGGATCAGATGTGGCTCTTCGTGCCGATCCAAGAAGAAATCCGTGATTTCATTGCGTCTATGGACGGTTACCCTTTCCGAGAGGGGCAGGTCTTGAATGCCAGCGGCATCAATTACCAGTCACTGCGAGCGTATCAGGTTTTGAAGGAGATCACTGAAAAGGGTATTATTGCACCTGCATACCAGTGATTAGGCCCAAAAAGACTGATTGCGGCGTGCCTCATTGGGATGCCGTGATCAAAAAACCATCGAATACGAGGAGAGGCAAATGAAGACGCTGTATTTGGTTGCGGGCCTCTTAACGCTTCTCTCCAGTACATCAAGCGCGCAAGAGAAGCCGCGCTTGGTCTTGCAGATCACCGTCGATCAGCTGCGTGGCGACCTGATCGATCGCTACGGCCAGCACCTGGGAGAGGACGGGTTTAGCCGCCTGATCGAAAGCGGCGTGCATTTCGTCGATGCCCATCACCGACATGCGAACACTGAAACTATCGTCGGACACACGACGCTCGCCACCGGCACGGATCCGTCGATCCACGGCATGGTCGCGAACCTGTGGTTCGACCGGATCGGAGGCTCGCAGTTTTACAACGTACAGGATCCCGACTTTCCGCTCGTAGGCGCCGAAGGCGTCGATACCGACGCCGAGATCGACCCCACCCAGCGGGCCGCGACGACGGATGGCCGGTCGCCCCGCAACATCTTGACGTCCACGATCTCAGACGAGATCGCGCTGCATTTCGGCCCCGAGGCGAAGGTCTTTGGCGTCTCTATCAAGGATCGCGGTGCTATCTCGATGGCAGGGCACGCGGGCACCGCCTACTGGTTCTCGAAGTCGGAGGGACGGTTCGTCACCAGCACGTTCTACCGGGAAGCCTACCCGGATTGGATTACCGAGTGGGAGGCAAAGGGCGTCGTGGCGCGCTACGCCGACACCGCGTGGGAGCTGTCCGCCACGCCAGACGCCTACATGTTCGGCACCCGCGACGATCAGCCATGGGAAACCGATTTCCCTGGCTTCGGACGAACGTTCCCGCACGCATTCGGCGCGGCGGACGACAAGTATTTCACCACGCGTCTGACGCTGAGCCCCGCCGGCGACGAGATCACTGCCGACTTCGCCAAGGCGCTGATTGACAACGAGGGGCTCGGGCAGGACGATGTGCCCGACTACCTCGCCGTCAGCCTGTCTTCCACCGACTATGTCGGCCACATTTTCGGCCCCTCCAGCCTAGAGGCAGAGGATAACATTCTGCGGCTCGACCGGACGCTGGCCGACTTGCTGGCACATATCGACGACCGTGTCGGGCTGGACCGGACGCTCGTGGTTCTGTCTGCCGACCACGGCGCGCCAGAGCATCCAGACTACCTCACCACACTCGGCATCGAAGCTGGGACCTTCGACTTCGAGCGCATCGACACCGAGCCGGGTTTCGTGCGCCTGACTGCCGAATTCGGCGAGAGTCGCGACCTGATCCTCAATTTTTCCAACCCTTACTTGTATCTCGACACGGAAGAAATCGCGGCCCGCGGCTTAGACCCCGCCTTGGTGGAGCGCGCAGTGGCAGAGGAACTGGAGCGGCTGCCAGGCATCGCCCATGCGATCGCCAGCTCAGACCTTCGCGTGGGAGCAGTGCCACGAGGCAAGATCCAGGACGCAGTTCTGGCCAACTTCCACCCCGACCGCTCGGGCGACATTTACCTCGTCTTCGAACCGCACTGGTTCATCGCCGATTTCGACGGGCTGCATGTGGCCTCAGCCCACGGATCGCCCTGGACTTACGACACGCACGTACCAATAATTGTCACAGGCCCTGGCATACAACCTACCCGGGTCTTTCGACGGGTTGAAACGGTTGACGTTGCCCCTACCCTCGCAGCCTATTTGGGCACAAAGCCGCCCTCAGGTGCGCTGGGCCAGCCGCTTGTCGAAGCGCTGAGGTAATCTGCGAAAATGAGCTTGATTGCCGCTGTCGCCTTCACCTCAGTATTGCTTGCCGCGACAACGGATTATGCAACCGGCGCCGTCCTTTCGCTCGATTTTGGCGGGATGTCGATGGGACTTTTCGGTGGATTGGCGCTATTTCTTCTGGGAATGAACTTCCTGTCAGATGGTCTCAAGAACGCTGCCGGCGACCAGATGCGTGTTGTGCTCCAGAAGTTCACCAAGAACAGGGTGATGGCCGCCATCACTGGTGCCGGCGTGACAGCCGTGGTCCAGTCTTCGTCCGTCACCACAGTGCTTGTGGTAGGGTTCGTGTCCGCCGGTGTCATGTCACTGCAACAGTCTGTTGGTGTGATCATGGGCGCCAACGTAGGGTCCACCATGACCGCTCAAATTGTGGCTTTTAGTGTTGAAGAGTACGCTCCGGCGATGATAACGCTGGGTTTCTTCACCAACTTCATCGCCAAAAAGGACCGAACCAGGCATCTTGGCTCTATCCTTTTGGGTCTCGGCCTCGTCTTTTTCGGGATGGGCATGATGAGTGCCGCAATGGTGCCTCTGCGTGGCTACGAGCCATTTCTCCGCCTGATGCAGTCGATTGCGGAAAGCCCGTTTCTTGCCATACTTATTGCGGCGCTCTTCACTGCGCTAGTGCAATCCTCTTCGGCCACTACAAGCATAATCGTGGTTATGTCCAGCGAGGGTTTGGTTTCCCTAGAGGCTGGAATCGCCATGGCGCTCGGCGCCAATATCGGGACATGCGTGACAGCTGCTTTGTCCTCGATCGGTAAACCGCTGGATGCGCGTCGTGCAGCGGCAGTACACGTCATTTTCAACGTCGCGGGTGTTTTGCTATGGTTGCCCCTGATTTCGTTCCTCGCCTCGCTGACGGTCTCTGTTTCGCCTAGCTACCCGGATCTTGTCGGTGCGGAGCGCTTGGCCGTTGAAACCCCGCGGCAGATTGCGAATGCGAACACGCTTTTCAACGTTATCAACACGGTGATATTCCTGTTCTTCACTCAGCAGATCGCCGCCCTTGCCATCCGCCTGGTGCCAGAGTCAAGGTCTACAGAGGCAACCGTTTCTGTCGTTCCGGAGTTTCTTGACGACGCGCTCCTGAGCACGCCAGTCATGGCGCTGCAAGCCGCGCGTGAAGAGACGGCACGGCTAGGAGGTCTCGCCCAAAACATGCTCGACGAGATTTGGGCAGTTGTACAATCGGGGGACAAAGCCAGACTCGACGAAGCCGAAAGCCAGGCAAAAACGGGTGCGGCCCTGCTGCCGCAAATTACGCGTTTTTTGGCGCGCGTTGGTGAAAGCGAACTGCGTGAAGCGGATGCAGACGAACGGGTCAATCTCGCCATTGCAGCCACCGAACTCAACATGGTTTCGGAGATCCTCAATGTTCGGATCTTGCCCGTTCTCCGTACGATACGTTCTAATGACGAAGAATTAGGACTCTCCGATATGTATAAGTTGATGGAAATGTCGGTTCGGGACGCCGTCAGCGCCGTTCGCGACAGAGACAAAGACGCAGCTATGCGTGTGCTCGGATACAAGGATGCCGGAGAGCGGGCCTTCGCATCACTTGCTGCGGCACAGGTTTTGACGACCGATGACAAAGTAAGGGCCGAAGATTTACGCCTGCGGATTGAGCTTGCCCAAACGCTGCGCGTGCTCATGATGATAACCCGTCGCGCCGCCCGAACGGTTCTTCGTAGTGGCGACGATCAGGATTAAGGGTGCTGTCAGACAAATTCTAACCAGTCTCTACAAGGACAGGATGCTTGCCCCCTGTTCGGCGCAGAGACCGCGCCACTCGGCGTGAGCAGCGGCGCGGGTCAGCTTGAAACTTGGTCTGGAGTAGAGGCTACGCTCCGAATTGAACAGGTTGTAGACCGAAGCGTGGACGGCCGTGAATTTCTGCAGACTTCGCATCCGCCGGAAGCGCAACATCGCCCGTTCTCGTCGTAGAAGTGAAAAGTGTGAATTCTCTGCGCGATTGTTCAACCACCCACCGGTTTGCTGGCGGTGGCCAGAGCCAATTTCCTTCAAGGCAGCACCGTCGGATCTGAGCCGATCGGTCACGATCACTTCGGGGCGACCGTGCTTGCGCATTGCTTTCCTTAAGAATTTCAGCGCAGTTTTCTCGTCACGCGTCTTCGAGACGAAGCTTTCCAAAACCTCGCCTTCGTGGTCAACCGCACGCCAAAGGTAATGGCGTTCACCGTTGATCTTCACGAACAATTCGTCGAGATGCCAGCGCCACTTGCTGGAACACATGCCGTCGGTTCGACGTTTTCGGATCTCACTGGCGAACATCGGTCCGAACCGATGTCACCAGAACCTCACCGCCTCGTGGCTGACGTCGATCCCGCGTGCATGCAGAAGATCCTCGACGTTGCGCAACGAAAGTGGAAACCGACATACAGCATCACCGCCAGGCGGATGATCTCTGGGCTCGTTTTGAAGCAGCGAAACGGGGATCGTGTCGTCATAATCTGACGCTACAAATCAGACCTCCACGTCTCAAGCCGTCTTCTATAACAGAGCTCCAAAGGGTGTATGTGCGCAGCGACAAGAACGCCCGCTTCGGGCTGAGTGCGGACGTTGAGCGAAAAATCGCGAATGGCAACTATGCGCACAAAGCGGACGCTCAATCGTTTGATTTTCGCCCCGATTTGTATTCTGGCAGTTTGGCCAACGCCGACTTCAAAGCGTCACCCCATCTGTCAGAAACAACGCGCAAGTACTGGTCGTCGGACTCGAATCTTGACCGCGTGCCGGCCGTAAGACTGTCTTCCTCGTAGAGAAGCAGGTCAAGCGGAGCCCCGACAGACAGATTGGCCTTAATCGTGGAGTCAAAACTGACAAGCAAGAGTTTCACGGTTTCCGGAAAACTCATTTCCGGATCGTAGGCACGCACCAGAATCGGGCGGCCATATTTTGTCTCACCGATCTGAAAGAACGGGGTGTCGTCGCCGGCCTCGATAAAATTGCCTTCCGGGTAAATCAAAAACAGACGAGACGGGCCGCCCTTGATCTGGCCTCCGACAATGAGTGTCGCGTGAAAAGCACTGTCCGCTTGCTGACCAGACCGGGCATGCCCCTCGATTACGTCGTTCAGCGTAGCCGCGACCAGCTGCGCAACTTGAAACATTGTGGGCGCCTCTAAGATCGATGGTGAGCGATCTGCCGGCGCTTTTGTTCGTTCTTCCAGAAGGCTTATCGTGGCCTGAGTAGTGGCTAGGTTTCCGGCCGTTAGGATTGTGATCGACCGGTTCCCTTCGACTGTCCAGTTGAACATCTTGTTGAAGGTCGAAACATTGTCCACGCCTGCATTCGTGCGCGTATCCGACATGAACACCAGCCCGCTATTCAGCCGCATGCCCACAGCATAGGTCATCATGTTCTCCGTTACTGCTGTGCGACTTTCAATTGCACTGTCAATTGCTCGCCCGCTGTCCCAATTCTATTCCCTATTACCGGTGCGGCTTGGGCATAGTCCAGCCCGGTTGCGACGCGTACGTATCGATCGTCAGGTGAAATCCCATTTGAAACGTCAAACCCTACCCAGCCAAGCCCGTCCAAATGCACTTCTGCCCAAGCATGGGTCGCGTCCTGAAGTTCTGTTTCGTTCATCATCAAATAACCAGATACATAGCGTGCTGGCACTCCAATCTGTCGTGCGCATGTAATGAAGATATGCGCATGGTCCTGACACACACCGCGCCCAGCTTTGAGTGCATCTTCTGCGCTCCAGCCCGGGTGCGAACCTCCAATTTCGTACGCGACCTGAGCTCGAATTGTTTCGGAAAGAGCATGTAGCTGTTCCAGCGGTTCACCTTTGGGCAACGCGCCTATCAGTTCGGCAACCCCTTTCCCCGGCGTTGTCAGAGGGGTGCGCCTTTTGAACAGCCACAAAGGAGTCGACCCTTCGTGAGGCCCCAAGACGCCGTGGGTGTCTTCAACCTCGACCACACCCTCGGAGATCAACGAGATACTTTGGGTGTTTGCGTCGAAACTGATCAATTCCACGGTGTTACGATGGTAGTCTTCAAACGCCAGCTCTTTGCGCCCGCCGGTGATTTCGGTGTTCCAACTTTCAATGCTTTGATTGCGAAAAGACTTTGGTGTCTTCCTCAGCTGTTGCAAACCGAAGGGAACCGGCGCGTCGAAATCGTATCGTGTCTCGTGGCGTATATGCAGTTTCATTGGTCACTCATAGAACCGGTAATCAATTTCGATCTGGCGGCTCAGGTCCCCGAGATCCTTCAAAAAGTCCTGAATGTATTCGTGCAGCCCGAGGTCAAAGATATCGGTAATCTGCCGGTCGAGATACTTCTCGGAAAGCGCGTTGGCCGCCGTAACGGACGGACCCGCAAAGCCATAGTCTTTGCTGAGGTAGGAAAGGTTCTCTTGAATCTTCCTACAGCAGAAATGCAGGCTGCGGGGCATCCTCTGATCAAGGATCAGAAACTGCGCAATTTCCGACGGCCGGGTGTTCTGGCCGTGGGTCATGCGATAGCCACCGCCTGCCCCAACGGACCGCAGGATACTTTCCCACTGGATGTTGTCCAGCGACGAGCCGACCGAGAAGGCCGTGGGCAGAAGGACATAGTACTTCACGTCCAGGATACGCCCGGTATTGTCGGCCCGCTCGACAAAGGTGCCGATCCGGGTGAAATCGAAAATATCGTTGCGCAGCATGGTCCCAAGAGTTGCGCCACGAACCAGAGCGGCCTGTTGACGAATAAGTTCCAGCGTTGCCGGCAGGTCCCTCTCATTCACGCGGCGCTTCATGGCTTGATCAATCTGCATCCACGTGGCGTTCACCGCACTCCAGACATCATTGGTCAATGCGGTTCGAACAAGGCGCGCGTTGTCCCGCGCCTGTTTGATGACCGACTTGATCGAGGATGAATTGTCGGCATCACGCAACATCCAATCCACGGCATTGTCTTTCGAAATCTCATCATATTTGGCGCTGTACCCGCTGAAAACGCCGGCAGTTTTCAGAACCGAGCCCCATTCCGCATCGGAATTCTTTGTCCGGGTCAGCGCCATCCTCTGGCCTGTTTCCAGCAATCTGGCCGTATTTTCCGCCCTCTCAAGATACCGGGACATCCAGAACAACCCGCCAGCAGTTTTTCCCAGCATGGTCAGTCCTCCAGAACCCAGGTGTCTTTGGTCCCGCCGCCTTGGCTTGAATTAACGACCAAGGACCCTTTTTTCAGCGCAACGCGCGTCAGGCCGCCGGGGGTGATCTCGATCCCTTGCGGGGACACCAGAACAAACGGCCGCAGATCGACATGCCTGGGGGCAAGCCCCGAACGGGCGAAGATCGGCACCGTCGAGAGAGACAATGTGGGCTGAGCGATGTAGTTCGACGGCCGCGACTTGAGCTTGTCACGGAAGGCCGCGATCTCTTTCTTGCTGGCGGTCGGACCGATCAGCATCCCATAGCCGCCCGACCCGTGCACCTCTTTGACAACAAGATCCGACAGGTTGTCCAATACGTAGGACAGCGACTCGGGGTCGCTGCAGCGCCACGTAGGAACGTTTTTTAGCAGGGGCTTCTCGCCCGTGTAGAACTCAACGATTTCCGGCATGTAGGAATAGATCGCCTTGTCATCGGCTATACCTGTTCCCGGCGCGTTCGCAATTGTGATGCCGCCAGCACGATAGACATCCAGAATACCCGGCACGCCCAATGCGCTGTTGGGGTTGAAATTCAGCGGATCCAGGAACTCGTCATCAACCCTGCGATAAAGTACGTCGATGGGAGTATAACCTCTGGTGGTGCGCATGCAGACTCGTCCGTCGACAACCCGCAGATCGTGGCCTTCGACCAATTCCACGCCCATTTGATCAGCAAGAAACGCATGTTCGTAGTAGGCTGAATTATAGATGCCGGGGGTTAACACCGCGACAGTGGGTTCTCCGTCTGCTACAGCTGGTGCGCAGGCAGCAAGAGAACGTCTCAGATTACGGGGATAGTCTGAAACATTCCGAACATTGGTTGCGCTAAAGAGTTCGGGGAACATCTTTAGCATCGTTTCCCGGTTCTCCAACATATAGCTGACCCCGGATGGCGTACGAGCATTGTCTTCCAGAACGAAAAACTCGTCTGGTCCGGTTCGCACCAGATCGACGCCGACAATGTGCGTATAGACCTGACCGGGCGGTGAGACACCAAGCATCTGTGGCAGGAAGGCCTCGTTTCCGGCAATCATCTCAGCCGGCACACGCCCGGCCCGGACAATTTCTTGACGGTGGTAAATGTCATGTAGAAATGCGTTGATTGCGCGCACCCGCTGTTCGATACCGCGTTCCAACCGCTGCCATTCCCGCGCTGAAATAACTCGTGGCACGATATCAAACGGTATCAGACGTTCTTCGGCCTCGGCTTTGCCGTATACGTTAAAAGTGATGCCCGTCAGCCTAAAAACTTTTTCGGCTTCGCGCTGTTTCGCCCTCAGTCGTGATACGTCTTCCGCGTTGAACCAGCGACCGATCTCTTCGTATGGACCTCTGAGTGATCCATCGCCGTTGAACATTTCATCAAAATACTCACTCATACTTTAAGTTTTACGCATAGATCAGATTTTTCAAGTCATTCAGGCTTGGTTGGAAGCTGTCTTTGGAAGGAGCGTCTAATTTTCAGGCTAACTGGATAATGTGATGATCTTAACAACAAGGCGTTATTCGTGATTCCAGTTGAAGTCACATTCAATGTTTTGTGCTGCATCTGAACGTCCGCTTTGGGCTCCGTGCCGACGGTCAGCCCGAATTGCGCGATAGAAAGCTTCCTAATGTCGAATGTCGGCGCATCAGGCTACGCCATTAAAACCGAAAGGCAGTCTCGATTTCTTCAATGGCGGCTTTCGGGGCTGGGCTGCAGCTCGGACCGTCGCAGCGCCGCGAGACCGCTCTGAGCCCACTCCGGACGTGGCCTCGCAGGGTCCCCTGCAAATGCAGCATGGCCCCCTACATTTGGCTGCTGCGATGCAGCGGGAAAAGTGATCATTGGTGGCCGGCTCAGCGAGATTTGGGGTCGCGATGTCCGAGATAAGGACGATGCGGTCACCTGGAAACCAGCTTAAGTGCCCCTTACTCCAACGGCTCGATTGCAGGGAAGGACCAGTTCCCGTTCAAGATTTCTTCACGAGGTTCATATAGCCGAACGGTGTAGTTCCAATCTGGCGTAATAGGAATGCAATTCAAGCGCCCATCCTCGCAGGCGCCAAAATTGATGGTAATGCTGCCGTCGGAATTGGGTTCGGCTGTTACGTTATTGAGGCTGTTGCGGCCGAGATCGTTTGCTTCCAGGTAGCCGTCGGCGTTGTAGACAGTGATTGACCAGAACGCGTCAACCGGTACTGCATTCAACGTGACCGAATGTGGTGTTACGCCATCATTTGCATCGACGCTGTCGATCTCATAGAGCGCCGCAGTGCGTGGCAGACCGCCCCAGCCGGCGGCGGCACCAACCAGGTGATCGATGGGCTTTGTTTCTCCCTCGGTACCGAACGAGTAGAAGCTGCTGAAACCGAGTTCGGCAAGGTTGCTTAGGGCCGTGCGTGCAGTTGCCAAATCATCCTGATCCCAATCCGGTGCCTCGAACGGACCTGCTCCACCCCCAGCCACGACAAGGCTGTCCTGAGCGGCATGTGCCTCTAACACATCGTCAGGATCGTTGGCGTCCATGAATATTCGTACAGTCACATAGGCAAAACGAGTACCAACGTTTTCTTCGGTCAGCGTGTATGTCCCAGGCGCGGTTTCGACGTACATGTAGTGATCCTGGTTGACCACATGCATCGAGATGTATCGCTCGCCCAAATCGGGCAGAGTGAATTCAACCGGATCGGACAGGTCCAGGACAATCCCGGAGTAGAGCGTGTCCTGGTTCATCCGAATAACCGGTTGGTTGTCAGGGGTCGTCGGTTTGCGAACGTGGATCAATTCTCCAACGCCCACGTCAAAAGCGGCCATATTGGCACGGAACATATGATCCGTCTCGGCCCGGACAAAGGTGTCCAGCGTTACTGGTTCGGCAACAGCCAGAGATGGGGCCAGCAGCGCAATCGGAATCAATTTCTTCAACATTATGGGCGCCCTTCTCAATTCACAGGTTGCGCAACGGGGAAGGTCCAGCTTCCATCGAGGACTTCCGGGCGGGGGCGATACAGGCGCACCACATAGTTCCAGCCCTCTGTGATAGGTAAGCAATTCACCCGCCCGTCGTCGCAGGCTCCAAGATGGATGGTCATGCTTCCGTCAGTATTCCGCGCGCCGGTGACGGAGTTAATGCTGTAGGCGTTCAGAGCGTTCGGTTCATAGAAGCCGTCGGCGTTATACATGCTCACCGACCAGAAAGCATCCACCGGCACGTTCTGCGGCACTTCGATCTTGTATGCACCGACGGGCAGACCTGGGAAAAACGCCGGGTAGAATGCTTCCTCTTCCGGAAGCCCGCCCCAACCGGCTATCGTGCCAAGCATGTGACGTATGGGGTGGACGTTTTCCTTTTTGCCGAACATGCGGGAACTGTCTGGAACGAAACCAAGAGCACCGAGCGGCAGCAGCTGTTCGACTACCGCTTCAAAGGCGTCTTCATCGTAGTTTGGGGCCACGAACGCGTTCGAAGCGTTGGCCTCGATTGTCATTGCGTCCTGGATCGCATTGACAGCCGCCACATCCTCTTGGTCAGCGGCGTCGACAAGCACGCGGAGATAGACAATCACGTAAGGGGTGTCGAACGTTTCCATGTCGAGGGTATAGGTGCCGCCACCGAAGAACACCTCGTTTATGAAGTGATCCTGATTGACAACCATTGCCGTCATGTAGCGATCCGCAACGTCTGGAAGGATCAACGTCGCGCCCTCGCTTATGTCGACAACCGCGGTGCTGTAGAGCGTGTCGCGGTTCATCCGGATCGTCGGTTGGTTTTCGACCGTGGTCGGTTCCCGGAAGTGGAAAAACCGATTGATGCCACCCGCGAGCGACACGTATTTTTGAAGCTCAAGGTCAGTGGCGGCCCGAATGAAATTGTCCGAGGTGATCGGCACCTCCGCACTCTCGATCAGGCCCTCGAGGGTGTTCGTCGTCGTCTGCGCCTGCCCCGTTGTTCCGACCATCACTGCCAAAGCCGAGGCAGTTAGACTTACTCGCATCGTAACTATCCCCTCGTTCCATTGACAAGCCAATATCTACGTTTGACCTTAAAGTTCTTTGACCTGCGTCAAGCGCAACGCCTTAGGAACAAGCCCTTGGTTCCAATTTGCCGGTTCGTTGGACCGCTAAACGTTGCTGCGGCGAGAAATGCGTTTTTTTGCTTTTGGCAGGATGCCGCCGAGCGTTTCTTGGCAGGGTCCGCTCTGCATTCGCAGTGTTAACTCACTGTTTTTTGCCGTTTTTTTGGCCGGTGACCGCTTTTCGGTTTAAAGAGTTCTTGATGAAGACGATGGTTCGGCGTCTAAAAGGCACCTTTAGATTGACCCGAGATAGTACCCAATGGCCTCCGCCAATTCGGTTTCTTCGTAGCCGAAATGGGAGCGTACAACCTCTTCCAATTTCCGAAATATGGCGGCGGTCTTTTTGAAATTTGCATCGGAAGGGTCTTCCGCCAAAGCTTCAGCCGCACGACCGAGGCGGATGATTAGCTCGTGGACCACCTCGTGCTCTGCCTTCAATTTGGCCACAATCTCGCGGAACCTGTCTCCGCTGGCTGCCTCGATACGTGGAAACATATCAGCGCTTTCAATGTCGTGGTGGAACTTGAGCACCTGGCATTCGCGCCCGCAAAGCGATCCGAATACTCTAAAATTCTCAGCCATGTCGAGTGAAAGCACGATCTGCTTCAGGTGCTCAGGCGGCGTGTCCCCCGCTTCGATCCGGGTCAGGACGGCGCCGATTTGGGCCATCTCCATCAGATAATGTCGGTGGATCGCGGCTAGTTGTTGGCCTCGTTGACGGTGTATTTCTGTCGCGTCCGCCACCGGCGGCGCTTTCGGTCGGGCAGCTTCGTCGAGGCTGAGTTCATCCAGCAACAGGGTCGAAAGGTCAGTCATGATGGATAAGAAAAGCCTTGCTCACGCTGTGTCAAGGGCGTCTGCTTTGGGCTCAGAACGGTCTTTCGGCGCTGCGACCGTCCGAACTGCAGCCCAGCCCCGCAAGCATACATTGACAAAATCGAGACAGCCTATCGGTTTCAGTGGCGTAGCCTGATGCGCCGACATTCGACATTAGGAAGCGGTCTCTCGCGCAATTCGGGCTGACCGTCGGCACGGAGCCCAAAGCGGTCGAGCATCGGTACATCCAGCCGTTGGCACCAGGGTATCCATCCGTGGGCGCACGTTGCGGCGGTTGTTTCGCGCCGGGTACACCTTATAATCCTGAACTCCGACATGTTGCG
>NZ_JBXWRZ010000028.1:0-40823 GCF_059613165.1 Ruegeria sp. BHSB172 | reverse complement strand
CAAAAACACCGCCATTCCGGTCAGGTCCTCGGCCCGGCCCATCCGGCCGAAGGGCACCGCTTCGCCCACTTCCTTCTTCTTCTGTCCCGGCGCCTTGCCCTCGTATTTGGCAAAGAAGGCATCGACGCCGTCCCAGTGCTCGCCATCCACCACGCCGGGGGCGATGGCATTCACGTTGATCCCGTGTCGGATCAGGTTCAGCCCGGCCGATTGGGTCAGGCTGATCACTGCCGCCTTGCTGGCGCAATAGACCGCCACGAGCGGCTCGCCTCGGCGGCCGGCCTGGCTGGCCATGTTGATGATCTTGCCGCCGGTGCCCTGGTCGATCATGTGTCGCGCGACCGCCTGCAAGGTGAACAGGGTACCGGCGACGTTGATGTCGAACACGCGCTGGTAATCCGCGCGGGTGATTTCCACGATCGGGGCTGCGGTGAAGATCGCGGCGTTGTTGATCAGGATGTCGATCCCGCCCATCCGCGCCACGGCGTCGGCCACGCCCGCCTCGATGCTGTCCTGCTGCGAGACATCCATTTCGACCGCAATCGCCTGCGGCCCGATTTCCCGCGCGGCCTTGCGCGCCTGCGGCACGTCGATATCGGCCAGCGCCACCTGCGCGCCCTCGGCGGCATAGGCCCGGGCAAAGGCCAGCCCGATACCCCGCGCCGCCCCGGTGATCAGGGCCCGTTTTCCAACCAGCCGGTTCATGCGATCCGTAGCCCCGCCGCGTCGAACCGGTGGATCTTGTCCTCCTCCGGCGTCAGATGGATCGTGTCGCCGTGGCGCAGGCCGACCTCGCCGCCGGCGCGCACGGTCATCGGCTCGGCGAAGCCGTCCACATGCACGTGAAAGAACGTGTCCGAGCCCAAATGTTCGGACACCCCGACCGTGCCCTTCCACAGGCCCTCGCTGGGTGAGGCGGCAATGTGTTCGGGGCGTACCCCGATCGTGTGGGCGCCATGCTTTTCGGCCTCGGAGCCTTCGATGAAATTCATCTTGGGCGAGCCGATGAAGCCGGCCACGAACTTGTTGCGCGGCGCGCGGTACAGTTCGAGCGGCGAGCCCACCTGTTCGATCACCCCCGCCTGCAGGACCACGATCTTGTCGGCCATGGTCATGGCCTCGACCTGGTCATGAGTGACGTAGATCATCGTGGTTTCCAGCCGGTTGTGCAGCTCGGATATCTCCAGCCGCATGCCCACGCGCAGCGCTGCGTCCAGGTTCGACAGCGGTTCGTCGAACAGGAACGCCGCCGGTTCGCGCACGATGGCGCGGCCGATGGCGACCCGCTGGCGCTGGCCGCCCGACAACTGGCCGGGGCGGCGGTCCAGATAGTCGGTCAGGTTCAGCACCTCGGCCGCCTGTTCCACGCGGCGGTCCTGCTCGGCCTTGTCCAGCCCGGCCATGCGCAGCGGAAAGGCGATGTTCTTGCGCACGGTCATGTGCGGATACAGCGCATAGGACTGGAACACCATGGCCAGGCCCCGCTTGGCCGGCGGCACCGCGGTGGCGTCCTGATCGTCGATCAGGATGCGGCCGCCGCTGACGTCCTCCAGCCCCGCGATCAGGCGCAGCAGGGTGGACTTCCCGCAGCCCGAGGGGCCCACGAACACCACGAATTCGCCGTCGTTGATTTCCAGATCCAGCGGCGGAATGACTTCCACGTCGCCAAAGCTCTTGCTGACTTTCTCAAGTACGATGCGTCCCATGTGTCTTTCCTTACTTCACGGCGCCGAAGGTCAGGCCGCGGACCAGTTGTTTCTGACTGAACCACCCAAGGATCAGGATCGGGGCGATGGCCATGGTCGATGCCGCGCTGAGCTTGGCGAAAAACAGGCCCTCGGGGCTGGAATAGCTGGCGATGAACGCGGTCAGCGGGGCCGCGTCGACGGCGGTCAGGTTCAGGGTCCAGAACGCTTCGTTCCAGGCCAGGATGAAGTTCAGCAGCACGGTCGAGGCGATGCCCGGCACCGCCATCGGCGTCAGGATGTAAAGGATTTCCTCTTTCAGCGTGGCGCCGTCCATGCGCGCGGCTTCCAGGATGTCGCCGGGGATTTCGCGGAAATAGGTGTATAGCATCCAGACGATGATCGGCAGGTTGATCAGCATCAGCACCACCACCAAGCCGGCGCGGCTGTCCAGCAGGCCCAGTTGGATGAAAAGCAGGTAGATCGGGTACAGCACCCCCACCGCCGGCAGCATCTTGGTGGACAGCATCCACAGCAGAATGTCCTTGGTGCGCGCCGAGGGCACGAAGGCCATGGCCCAGGCGGCGGGAACCGCGACGATCACGCCCAGCAGGGTGGACCCGCCCGCGATGATGATCGAGTTCCACAAAAACCGCGTGTAGTTCGAGCGTTCCTGAACCACCGCGTAGTTTTCCAGCGTCCAGTCGAAGTTCAGAAAGATCGGCGGGCTGGCGATGGCCTGGGCCTCGGTCTTGAAGCTGGTCAGGATCGTCCAGAGGATCGGAAAGAAG
Organism: Ruegeria sp. BHSB172; assembly: GCF_059613165.1. Lineage (NCBI taxonomy): Bacteria > Pseudomonadati > Pseudomonadota > Alphaproteobacteria > Rhodobacterales > Roseobacteraceae > Ruegeria > Ruegeria sp. BHSB172. The sequence goes on along the minus strand of NZ_JBXWRZ010000028.1, from coordinate 38,347 downwards.
ATCAGCAGGCCGACAGCCCAGGCAAAGGCGGTGTTGATCAGCTTGCGTTGTGTGGTGACGGTACGGGCCATGTCGTCGTCCTCCTCACGCGTCCAGGTTTTTGCCGACGATGCGCATCAGGAAGATGGCGACGATATTGGCAAGGATGATGGCATAGACCCCGCCGGCCGAGCCCAGCCCGACATTCTGGCTTTCCAGCACACGCTGGTAGATCAGGTAGGTCAGGGTTCGGGTGCCGAAAGCACCGCCGGTGGTCACGAAGATCTCGGCGAAGATCGACAGAAGGAAGATCGTCTGGATGAGGATGACGATCGTGATCGCGCGGCTCAGATGCGGCAGTATGATGAAAAAGAAGCGTTTCAGCGGCGGCGCACCATCCATTTCGGCGGCCTCCAGCTGTTCGCTGTCCAGCGACTGGATCGCGGTCAGCAGGATCAGGGTGGCAAAGGGCAGCCATTGCCAGGACACGATCATGACGATCGATGGCATCGACGCCTCGGACAGCCACGAGATCGGCTCGGCCCCGAAGAACCGCCACAGATGGGCGAACAGGCCGTTGACCGGGTCCATGAACATGTTCTTCCATACCAGCGCCGAAACGGTGGGCATCACGAAAAACGGGGCGATTACCAGAATGCGCACGACGCCCTGACCCCACATCGGCTGATCCAGCAGCAGAGCCAGCAGGATGCCCAGAACTACGGTAATGGCCAGCACGCCACCCACGATCACGAGCGTCGCTTGAACGGCGGGCCAGAATGAACTTGAAGTCACGAAGCGGACGTAGTTGTCGAACCCCACCCAACCCAGGTCGCCGCCGCGCAGCGGCAGGTATTTCTTGAAGGAAAAATACAGCGTCATCGTCAGCGGAACCAGCATCCAGCCCAGCAACAGGACCACGGCGGGGGCCATCATCAGGCGTGCGACGGATCGGGAGTGTTGAGTTGCCATGACGCAAGACCTCTCTGTTCAGGCGGCTTGTTGCCTGCGAGACTAACACGGGTTGTGGAAGGGGGAGAGCGGGGGACAGAAACCTGCCCACCCGCCGGGAGGAGGCCTCAGTACCCTGCGGCTTCCATTTCTTCGGCCGTGAAGGCCTGCGCCTTGGCCAGAGCTTCGTCAACCGACTGCTGTCCGGCATAGACCGCCGAGAATTCCTGGCTCACCTGGGTGGCGATGCCCGCGAATTCGGGGATGGCGACGAACTGGATCCCGGTATACGGCGTCGGCTTGACGCAGCAGTTTTCCGGATCGGCCGCAAGGATCGACTTCAGCGTCATCTGCGCGAAGGGGATGTCCTTGTAGTCGGGGTTCTCGTACAGCGAGGTGCGCGCACCCGGCGGAACGTTGGCCCAGCCCTCGTTCTCGGCGACCAGCTCGATATAGTCTTTCGAGGTGGCCCATTCGATGAACTGCTTGGCGGCGTCCTCTTTCTGGGTGCCGGCGGGGATGGCCAGAGCCCAAGCCCACAACCAGTTGGCGCGTTTGTCAACGCCTTCCGAGTTCGGCGCCAGCGCAAAGCCAACCTTGTCGGCCACGGTCGAGTCGTTGGGGTTGGTCACAAAAGACGCCGCAACGGTGGCGTCGATCCACATGCCGCATTTGCCCTGCTGGAACAACGACAGGTTCTCGTTGAAGCCGTTGGTAGCATACCCGGCGGGGCCGGATTCGCTCATCATGTCGACGAAGAAGGTCAGCGCCTCTTTCCACTCGGGCTGATCGAACTGGGGTTTCCAGTCTTCGTCGAACCAGCGCGCGCCGAACGAGTTCGCGGTCACGGTGATGAAGGCGCCACCCTCACCCCAGCCGGCCTTGCCGCGCAGGCAGATCCCGTTGATGTCGTTCTCGCGGTCGGTCATCTTGGCCGCCGCCTCGCGGATGAACTGCCAAGTCGGCGCCTCGGGCATCTCCAGACCGGCCTTCTCCATCAGGTCGGTGCGGTACATGATCATCGAGCTTTCGCCGTAGAACGGTGCCGCATACAGCGTGCCGTCGTGGCTGAGGCCGCCGCGCATCGCGGGCAGGATGTCGTCCACGTCATATTCTGCCGACATGCCGTCCAGCGGCACAAGCCAGCCGTTCGCGCCCCAGATCGGCGTTTCGTACATGCCGATGGTCATGATGTCGAACTGGCCGCCCTTCGTCGAGATGTCGGTGGTTACACGCTGGCGCAGAACGTTTTCTTCCAGCGTGACCCATTCCACTTCGTGGCCGGTCGCTTCGGTGAACTTGTCGGTGTATTTCTGCATGCGGATCATGTCGCCGTTGTTGACGGTGGCGATCGTGATCGTTTCGGCAGACGCCACGCCGGCGGTCAACGCCGCGGCACTTGCCGCCCATAGAACGGATTTCAGGTACATTCTTTCCTCCCTGGTGTCGAATTACCTAAACGAAAGCATCGTGAATTAATTGTCGCGCGTCAACTAAAATTTTACGCGCGTAAAATAATGTCGAAAATCAGGCCGAACTCCGCAATATCAGGCGCGCGGGAAACAGCGTTTCGGTGCGCGCGCTCAGCCGTCCGCCGCCCTCGACCAGTTGCGTCAGCGTCTCAACGGTGCGATTCGAAACCGCGTTGTAGTCATGCGCCGCGGTGGTCAGCGACGGGCAGGTGAACTTGGAAAACGGATGGTCGTCATGCGACGCGACGCGCAGGTCGCAGTCGTCGCCCAACCCGACCCGCAGGCCCTTTTCATAGCAGGCAGACAGGAACCCGATGGCCAGCCGGTCATTGCTGCACAGAATGGTGCGCGAGGGCAGGCTAGGCTGTTCCAACAGTTTGAATGCGCCTTGGCGTCCGATTTCCTCGAATCCCCAGCCGCGACCGTCGACCTTGATCACCTGCGGCTCGAAGCCCAGGCTCTCCATCTTCTTGACATAGGCGATGCGGCGCTTGTTGGCGTTGGGGTTGGCGGGGTGCCGCATCTCGAAGAACGCGGGCGGCTCGCCGCTGCGGCACAGGTAATCGACGGTCTGTTCGATGAAGCTCGCGTTGTCCGACCCGACAAACGCGGCGCCCATGCCTTCCAGGTTGCTGTCGAACAGGATGGTGGGGATGTCCTTGCAGAATTTCTCGATGAACGACCGGTCGGAGTCGCGCCCCAGCGGCGCCAGCAGCACGCCCGCCGGCTTCAGCGCGCGCAGGCTGTCGAGAATCTCAGTCTCCTGCACTGGGTCGCCATAGGCGCTGTAGAGCGTCGGACGGAACCCGGCCTCGATGCATTTTTCCTCGATGTTGCGGGCGATCTCGGCAAAGAACGGGTCGGCTAGGTAGGGCACTACAATGCCGACATTCTTGGTCAGCTTGCGGTTCTGGTTCATGGCAAAGATGTTGGGGCGATAGTCGAAACGTTCCAGCGCCTGTTCGATCCGTTCCCGGGTCGACCGCCGGACGCTGTCGGGATCGTTGAAATATTTCGAAACCGTCGGGCGCGATATCCCGCTGACCGCCGCAAACTCCTCCATGTTCCGGATTTTTCTGGGTGCCATGCCTTGCCTCTGGCGCGGGGCCAGGCCCGCGCCACTGTGAATTTGTCGGTGTTTTACCTTTTCTTATCGCGCGACAAATTTCAACGGCAGAGTTCCGGGACGGCCATTCGGGTCAGATCAGCATCTCGAGCCGGGCGCCGGGGAAGCGTTGCAGAGCCGATGCGATCCGGTCCGCAGACAGCAGGCACAGCGCGGTCGACAGCCCGTCGGTGCGGCTGTCGATGGCGGCGATTTCGCCCATGTCGACCAGCTCATCGGTCAGCCCCTGCGACCTGCGCGACGCCATTCAGCGTCAGCGCCGCGCGGCCCGGATGGGGCAGGCGAATCGCCTCGGCCGAGACCGAAACCCCATGCCAGCCGACCAGCGCCCGCGCCCGTTCCACCTCGGCATCCGGTGCGCCGGCGGCCAGCGCCATCCACAGCGGTTGAACGGTCGGGTCGAATGCGCCGCCGGTCGCGTCATGTAGGGCGGCGCTTTGGGTCAGCACCTGTAGCAGTTCCGGCGCCGGGGTGGGCAGGGTGCCGTCGCGGTTCAGGCGGCTTAGGTGCGAGTCGGGACGGTACAGGCTGAAGATGTTATCCAGCCGGTCCAGTTCGGCCTCGAGCGCGGCAATGATCGGCGCGGCTTGCGTGTCATTCAGTCCGACCAATTGCAGGCCGGCGGGCGGCTCCAGAGCGGTACCGCGCCAGCGGGCAACCGGTGCGGCGCGCGCCACGGTCGGCAAGGCCGCACAGGCGGCCGAGATGGTCAGGAAACAGCTGCGGGACAGGCGGGTCGTGCGCTGGTGTCCCAGCTGGAACAGCTCAAGGTCCAGACCGGGGCACAACGGGTGGCCGAGTTCCTTTTGAACCTGTGTGACTGCGACGAGGGCGCCTGCGTCGTGGAATCGCTTTATGACAAGATGCTGATCGCCGGTCGTCTGGGCATGAATCCCGACAGCGTGGGCCGTGCGTTTTCACGGCTCAAGGCGGTGGGGTGAAGATCAACCGCAACCACGCGGAAATCTCGGATATTCCGCTGCTGCGCGACTATGCCGACAGCGATCCGGCCGAGAACTGGGCGCGCTAGGTCACTGCGTTGCGACCCGGCCCGAAGGCGCGCCGGTTCGGCGCGTCTTATTTTCTGCAAGATTTTATTGTACACAAATTGTATTCTATTGTAGCGTCCCGGAAAAGCGCCATGCACAAGGGACGACGATGACACCCGTGTTCAGATTTCAGGGGATCTATGCCCCGGTGGTGACGCCCTATGCGGATGATTTCAGCGTCGATTGGGATGCGCTGGCCGAGGTGATCGAATACCTGGTCGAGAATGGCGTGCACGGGATGATCTCGGGCGGGTCCACGGGCGAAAACTATGCCCAGACCGTTGATGAAAGGCTGGAACTGGCGCGTTTTACCCACCAGCGTCTGAAGGGTCGTCTGCCTTTGGTGGTCGGGACCGGCGCGATGTTGACGCCGGATTCGATCGCGTTGGCCCAAGGCGCGCGCCAGATCGGGGCCGATGCCATCCTGCTGGCCAGCCCGCCCTATTCGGTGCCGACAGGCCGGGAAAACGCTCTGAATGCGCTGGCCATTGACAAGGCGGCCGATCTGCCGGTGATGCTGTATAATTATCCGCATCGCACCGGCACGATGATGGGGGCCGAGTTCCTCGACCGTGTGGGGCGCAGCCGCAATTTTTGCGGCATCAAGGAAAGCTCGGGCGACATCAACCGCGTACATATGCTTGCGCGGGACTATCCGCATATTCAGCTGGGCTGCGGCATGGACGATCAGGCGCTGGAATTCTTCGCCTGGGGTGCGCCCTTCTGGGTCTGTGGCGGGTCGAACTTTCTGCCGCGCGAGCATGTGGCGCTGTATGAGGCCTGCGTGCTGCAGGGCGATTTCACCAAGGGCCGCCGGATCATGTCGGCGCTGATGCCGTTGATGCGGGTGCTCGAACAGGGCGGCAAGTTCATCCAGACCATCAAGCATGGGGTCACGATGAACGGCATCCCGGCAGGCGCGGTACGGCCGCCTCTGAAGGGGCTGAACAAGGATGACAAGCGCGCGCTGGAACAGGTGACCCGCGTGCTGAAACGCAAGATCGCAGACATCATGGCGGAGGGCTGAGGCATGGGCTTGCTGACACGGGACGAATACGCATCCATCGCCGCCGGGCTGGACCTGCCCACCGGTGCCTTCATCGATGGTGGCTATCGCCCGGCGATCTCGGGCGCGGTGTTTCCGACGGTGAACCCGGCTACCGGCGCGGTGCTGACCGAGGTCGCGGCCTGCGACGCCGCCGATGTGGACCTGGCCGTGGAAAAGGCGCGCGAGTCCTTCGATGACGGCCGCTGGTCGCGCCTGCATCCGTCCGCGCGCAAGGATGTGTTGATCCGCCTGGCCAAGCTGATGACCCGTAATGCCCGCGAACTGGCGGTCATGGAAAGCATCGACAGCGGCAAGACCATCTTTGACTGCGAAACGGTGGATGTGCCCGAGGCGATCCACTGCCTGAAATGGCATGCCGAGGCGATTGACAAGATTTACGATCAAGTCGCGCCTGCCAGCGACGACCACATCGCGATGATCCTGCGCGAACCGATCGGGGTGGTGGGGCTGGTTCTGCCATGGAACTTCCCCTTGTTGATGCTGGCCTGGAAGATCAGCCCGGCGCTGGCGGCCGGGTGCTCGGTGGTGGTGAAGCCGGCGATGGAAACCCCGCTGACTGCCCTGCGTCTGGCCGAACTGGCCGTCGAGGCCGGGCTGCCGCGCGGTGTTCTGAACGTGGTTCCGGGTGGCGGCGCCGAGGTGGGCGAACCCATCGGGCGGCATATGGATATCGACATGGTGTCCTTCACCGGCTCGACGGTAACGGGTAAGAAATTCCTGTCCTATGCGGCCGAAAGCAACGCCAAGGAGGTAGTGCTGGAAATGGGCGGCAAGAACCCGGCCATCGTCATGGAGGATGCCGAGAACCTCGATCGGGTTGCCGCCCATGTGGTGAACGGGGCGTTCTGGAACATGGGCGAGAATTGCTCGGCCACGTCGCGCCTGATCGTGCACCGCGCGGTCAAGGCCGACCTACTGGAGCGCATCGCCCACCACGCCCGCCAGTGGACTGTGGGCGATCCGCTGGACCCTGCAACCCGGCTGGGCGCGCTGGTCAGCAAAGACCATTTCAACAAGGTCTGCGGCTATCTGGACAAGGCGCCTTCAGTCCTTCTGGGCGGCAAGGCTGAAAATGGGTTCGTCGAGGCAACCGTGGTCGAGCTGCCGGACAATGACGCGCCGCTGGCGCGCGAGGAAATCTTTGGGCCCGTTCTGTCGGTGATCGAGGTCGCGGGGTTCGACGAGGCCATCGCGATGGCCAATGACACGCCATATGGGCTCTGCGCGTCGCTTTTCACCGCCAACGCCAAGCGCGCGCTGCGCGGCGCCCGCGCGATCCGGGCCGGGACCGTGACGGTGAACAGTTTTGGCGAGGGCGACATCTCGACCCCGTTCGGCGGCTACAAGCAGTCGGGTTTTGGCGGTCGGGACAACGGGCTGCACGCGCATGACCAGTACTCGCAGCTGAAGACGCTGTGGATCGACCTGTCGGATGATGCCGACGAGGCGGTGGATTGACGCGGTTCACCGCTTGCCGCCTGCCGGTGCAGCGCGGACCGGCTGCGTGGAATGCCCTGCTGGGCCCGCAACCTCCCGCGCGGCAGCTTTCGGGCAATATCACCGCAGATTTCACCGTCGTGGGCGCAGGCTTTGCCGGCCTGTCTGCGGCGCGGCGTCTGCGGCAGCTGGTGCCCGATGCGCGGATCGTGGTGCTTGAAGCCGGGCGCGTGGCGGAAGGCGCGGCGGGGCGCAACTCGGGCTTCATGATCGATCTGCCGCATGATCTGGCCTCGGACGACTATGCCGGGGCGGGCGATGACCGGGCGATGATCGGGTTGAACCGGCAGGCAATCGCTTTCGCTCACGCGGCGGTCGAGGAGTACGGCATCGACCCCAACTATTTCGATCCAGCGGGCAAAGTGAACGGCGCGGCCAGCCCGGCGGGACATGCGCACAACCAAAGCTATGCCCGCCATCTGGACAGCCTCGGCGAGCGGTCCGAGATGCTGGATCGGCATCAGATGCAGGAACTCACCGGGTCCGGGCACTATGTATCGGGGCTGTTTACGCCGGGCACGGTCATGCTGCAGCCGGCGGGCTATGTGCGCGGTTTGGCGGCGGGGCTGGCGGCCGATGGGGTGCAGATTTTTGAACACGGCGCGGTCACGGGGTTCCAGCGCGACGGGGCGGGCTGGCGCGTGCAGACCGCGCGCGGGCAGGTCTCGACCGGCCGGCTGATCTTGTCGGTGAACGGTCACCTGGAAAGTTTCGGTGTCGAACGTGGTCGTCTGATGCAGCTGTTTCTGTTCGCGGCGATGACGCGAGAACTGGACGCTGATGCACTGGCCCGGCTGGGTGGTCAACCGCGCTGGGGCGTGACCCCGTCCGATCCGATGGGCACCACCATGCGCCGGATCGACACCGGGCAGGGTGGCAACCGGATCATTGCCCGCACCTGTGCGGTGCTGCGTCCGGGCATGGAGGCGCGGGCATCGGACCTGCGGCGCGCGGCTGCGGTGATGCGGCGCAAATTCGACCGGCGCTTCCCGCCGTTGCGCGGCGTCGCGATGGAGTACGAATGGGCCGGTCATCTGTGCCTGAGCCTGAACGGAGTCTCGGTCACCCGCGAGATCGAGACCGGCGTTTATTCAGCCTGCGTCCAGAACGGGTTGGGCACCGCGCGCGGCACATTGACCGGGATCGCCGCGGCCGAAATGGCCTGCGCCGTGCGGTCCGGGATCAGCGAGCATTTCGGAGCCGAGGATCGGCCTAGACGCCTGCCGCCCCGGCCGTTGTCTGAGATCGGGGCCAACATGGTGCTGCGCTGGAAGGAATGGCGCGCGCGCGACGAATGAAAAAGGCCAGCCTGACAGGCAGGCGGGCACGTGGTGTGTTTCCTAATAGTACTGGTTCAATTCGTCGGCGGCGGGAATTTCCCGCTCGCGCCGGGCAATGTAATCGCTTAGCGCCTCGTCGATGGCCGGGTCCAGCCGGGGCTCTTGATACTCGGCCAGCAGCTTGCGGGCGTGGTTCAGGGCGCGCTCGGTGATCTCGACCTCGCCCTCGGCCACCCATTGCTCGATCGAGTTGTTGTCGAACAGTTCGGGCATGAAGAACGCCTCCTGGAAGTTCTCCTGCGTGTGCGGATGCCCCAGATAGTGCCCGCCCGGGCCGATATCCGACACCGCCGCGACGGCCTGGTCGAAATCGTCCCATTTCGGCCCCTCGGCCATCCGATGGGCCATGGCGCATTGTTCGGCATCCACCACGAACTTGGCCACGGAACAATGCATCCCGGCCTCGTTCCAGCCCGCCGAATGCCAGATGTAGTTTGCCCCGGCATGGATCACCGCCGACAGCGTGGTCGCGGATTCGTACCCCGCCTGCGCATCGAATGTCTTGGCCCCGCCCAGCGTGTTCGAGCTGCGCCACGGCACGCCGTAATGCCGCGCCATCTGGCCGATCATGAAGTTCATCAGGCTGATTTCGGGTGTGCCCGCCATCGGCGCGCCGGATTTCATGCTGACGGTCGACAGGTAATGGCCGTAGATCGCCGGACAGCCGCGCCGGATCACCTGCGTGTAGGCCAGCGCGCTCAGCGCCTCGGCGTTCAACTGGGCGACGGTGGCGGGCACGCTGGCGGGCGTGTTTGCCCCGCCCAGCACGAAGGGCGAGCACAGCACCGGTTGATTGCGGCGACAGAAGGCGCGCATCGCCCCCAGCATGGTCTCGTCCCAGACCAGCGGCGAGTTGCCGTTGCAGTTGCCGGTGGTGACCGGGTGATCCTCCATGAACTCCTCGCCGAACAGGATGGCGCACATCTCCATCACGTCTTCGGCGTTCTTGGGCGAGGTGGTCATGCCCATGAAGGTCTTGTCGGAATATTTCATCGACGAATGGGTGATGCGCAGATGGCGCTGACTGATCGGGTGGTCATAGGGCTCGACGATGTGGTGGGCCGAGGAATGCAGCGCCGGCAGCATGTGGCTGAGCTTGTGGAACATCGCCAGATCGTCCAGCGTCGGGTTGCGCCGCACGTCATCCAGATCCCGCAGGAAGGGCGCCCCGGTCATCGGCACGAAGATAGCGTGCGGTCCGCCCAGCCGCACATTCTTGCGCGGGTCGCGGGCGTGATAGGTGAAATCCAAGGGGATCGTCGCGATCAATTCGCGGACCAGCCCGCGATCAAGATACACCCGCTCGCCGTCGACTTTGGCACCAGCCGCCTTCCAGTCGGCCAGCGCGATCGGGTCGCGGAACTGCACGCCCACGTTTTCGAGGATATCCATAGAGGCCGCGTCGATCCGCTCGACCTGTGATCCGTCCATCACTTCGCACAGCGGGATGTTGCGGGTCAGGCCCGGCAACATGTCAAAGCTGGGTGCGGTGCGCAGGGCGCGGCGGGCGGCGCGGCCTCCGTTGCGGACGCGGGTTGCGGTCTGGGTCATTCTGGGCCTCCTTTGATACCAGTCTGACCGCCGACCGGGGGCGCGACCTGCAGGATTGCGAAATACTGTTGCGGAATGCGACATCTGACCCGTGCATTGCCTGCAACAGCTGCTAAGCTGCGCTCCGCAGGATCAGGAACAATGCACAGAGCAGACCGAGAATGAATTCCGCCACATCTGAAACCGCCCGGCTTGAGGGTGAATACGACTATATCATCATAGGCGCGGGTACCGCGGGCTGCGTGCTGGCCAACCGGCTGACCGAGGACCCCAAAACACGGGTTCTGCTGCTCGAGGCGGGCAAGTCGGACAATTACCATTGGGTCCACATCCCGGTGGGGTATCTGTACTGCATCGGAAATCCGCGCACCGACTGGATGATGAAAACCGCGCCCGAGCCGGGTCTGAACGGACGGTCGCTGGTCTATCCGCGGGGCAAGGTGCTGGGCGGGTGCAGCTCGGTCAACGGGATGATCTACATGCGCGGGCAGGCGGCCGACTATGACCATTGGCGGCAACTGGGCAATGCGGGCTGGGGCTGGGACGACGTGCTGCCCTATTTCCTGAAATCAGAAGATCACCACGCCGGCGATAGCGAAATGCACCGGGCCGGCGGCGAATGGAAGGTTCAGAAACAGCGGCTGAGCTGGGAGATCCTGAAGGCCGTGCAGGACGGCGCGCGCGAGATCGGCATCCAGCCGCGCGCCGATTTCAATGACGGCAACAACGAAGGCTCGGGGTTTTTCGAGGTCAACCAGAAGAACGGCGTGCGCTGGAACACGGCCAAGGGATTTCTGCGCCCCGCGATGAAACGGCCCAACCTGCGGGTCCTGACCGAGGCCGAGACGCTGGGCCTGATCCTCGAGGGCAAGACCGTGCGCGGCGTACGATTTGCCCGTGGCGGCACCGAATACCGGGCCTTGGCCAGGGCAGAGGTTCTGTTGGCGGCGGGGTCGATCAACTCGCCCAAGCTGCTGGAACTGTCGGGGATCGGCGACCCCCAGGTGCTGGCGGCGCACGGAATCGCGGTCCAGCATGAAAGCCCGGGCGTGGGGGCGAACCTGCAGGACCATCTGCAGATCCGTACCGTGTTCAAGGTGCAGAACGCCAAAACTCTGAACACCATGGCCAATAGCCTGTGGGGCAAGGCGCGCATCGCAGCGCAATACGCCCTGACCCGGTCGGGTCCGATGGCGATGGCGCCCAGCCAGTTCGGCATGTTCACCAAATCCGACCCGATGCTGGCCACGCCGGATCTGGAATATCACGTGCAGCCGCTGTCGACCGACCGGCTGGGCGATCCGCTGCATCCGTTTCCCGCGATCACCGTCTCGGTCTGCAATCTGCGGCCCGAAAGCCGGGGGCACTGCCACATCACCACGCCCGATCCGAAGGCCCAGCCCGAGATCAGGTTGAATTACCTCTCGGCCGAGCGTGACCGGCAGGTGGCCGTCAAATCCGTGCAGCAGGCACGGCAGGTGATGGCGGCGCGGGCTCTGGCACCCTATAATCCGCAAGAGGTTCTGCCCGGCCCCGAGATCAACGACCAACAGGGTCTGCTCGATGCGGTGGGCGACATCGCCACCACGATCTTTCACCCGGTCGGCACCTGCCGCATGGGCAGTGACGCCGCCGCGGTGGTCGATCCACAGTTGCGCGTTCGGGGGCTGGAGGGGCTGCGGGTGATCGATGCCTCTGTCATGCCGAAGATCGTGTCGGGCAATACCGCCTCGCCCGTGATCATGATCGCGGAAAAGGCTGCCGACATGATCCGCGGACGGGCATGATAAAGGTACATGGGGAATGCGCCACGGCTCGCCGGACATAAATGAGCGCCTGCCTCATCAACCGGAAATGCTGAACCGACGCAGGGCACATTGATTTTTGAACGCCGCTCGCAGAACGCAGAAAAATGGGCCAGCCTGTTCATGGCAGGCGCAGGGGGTGCGGCCGGGTTGCTGGCAAACTCCGACGCGTTGTTGCTGGACGGGCTGTTCTCGGGGCTCAATTTCGCAACGGCTCTGGTGGCGGGATGGGTCGCCGCCCCGATCCGGCGCGCCCCGGACCAGAACCGCGCCTTCGGATACGAGATCGACGAGTCCGTCTACGTGATGTTCCGCAGCCTGTTGTTATTCGGGATCATCGTGATGGCGGCCGGTTCGGCGGTGAATCGTCTGCTGGCCTATGCCAAGACGGGCGAAGCCGCGCCGGTGGTTCTGGAATGGATCCTGATCTATGCCGGGGCGATGGCGGCGATCTGCCTGGCGTTGTTCGCCTATCAGCGCTGGAACTGGCGCCGCACCGGCAAGACCAGCGATCTGCTGCGGGTCGAGGCCCGGGCCGCGATGGTCGACGGAGTGCTGAGCCTTGGGGCCGGGTTGCGTTGACATTGGCCTCTGACCCGCACCTTGGCCCGGCCCCGCGCGCTCAGTAATCGGCGACCAGCAGGAATTCGGGCGCGGTGTCTTCCTCGATCGTGGCAAAGCGCGGTATGGGCTGTTCGAACACGTTGTCGGTGCGGTCGTCATTGACGGTCGAGACCTCGCCGATCAGACAATCGCCCTTTTCCGCCCAGAAGGCGTGCCAGATGCCGGGCATCAGCGTGACGCTTTCGCCCGGCTTCAGGCGCAGATGCTCGCCCGGCTGGATGGTCACCGGGCAGGCGTCGCTGGGTACGGTAACAGGGGTGTCGCGGTCGATGCTGCCATCGGGGGCCGAGGCGTAGATCTCCATCACCAGATCGCCGCCGCCGCGGTTGATGATGTCCTCGGCCTTGACGATGTGGCGATGCATCGGCGACAGCTGTTTGTCACGCGAAATCAAAAGCTTCTCGGCATAGAGCATGCCCCGTCCTGCGCTCAGGTCCTTTTCGTCGCCATTGCGCAGGGTGAACAGGAACAGGCCCAGCTCGTCGAACTTGCCCTGGCCGTAATCGGTGATGTCCCAGCCAAGGCCGCGGGCGCGGATGCCGGCGGCCTGCGGGCTGCGCATCTGCTCGGGCGTCCAGTCGGCAAAAGGCGGCAGGGCAAAGCCGAACGAATTGATGAAGTCCTGTGCCTCTGCCTTGATGCGGTTGATCTCGGATCGTTTCATATCGGTGCTTTCGATGACTTACAGCTCGTGCGCCCAAGGCGGGTTGGCCCCGGCGCGGGATACGGTGACGGCGGCGACCTTGCCGCCCAGTTCCAGCGCGGCGCGCAGGTCGTCGGGCGAGATCGCGCGGAGCGCCTGTTTGGTCAGCAGCCCGGCGCGGTGCAGTTGCGCCAACACCCCGGCGTTGAACGTGTCGCCCGCGCCCACCGTATCGACGACCTGAACCGGCGTGACCGGCGCCGTAACCGTGCGGCCATCGGCCAGATACCCGGTCGCGCCCTGGCTGCCGCGCGTGACGATCACCACGGCGGGGCCGGCCTGCAGCAGCAGCGGCACCTTTTCTTCCAGCGTTTCGGGGCCTGGGACGATCCAGTCCAGATCTTCGTCCGAGACCTTGACGATATCGGCCTGCGCGATCATCCGGTTCAGCCGGGTGCGATAGCGGGTCTGATCTTGGATGAAGCCGGGGCGGATGTTGGGGTCGATCATCACTGCGCGCTCGGCCCCGTGGCGGTCCAGCAGGGCGGCATAGGCATCGGCGCAGGGCTCGCAGGCCAGGCTGATGCCGCCGAAATACAGCGCCGAGGTCGCGGTCAACTGGTCCGGCATATCCTCGGGGCGCAGCATCCGCCCGGCCGAGTTTTCATCGACGAAGGAATAGGTGGCGTGCCCGTCCTGCAGTTGCACGAAGGCCAGCGTGGTCGGACGATCCGAAAGAACAACCTGCGAGCCATCCACATGACTGTCTTTCAGAGCCTGCGCCAATTGCTGGCCGAACATGTCGCTCGACAGCCCGGTCAGCATTCCGGCAGGCGCACCCAGCCGGCCCAGGGCGATGGCGGTGTTGAACACCGCGCCACCCGAATGCGGCACGAAACCTTGCGCGCCCGAAACCGTCGGCTCCGCGATCATGTCGATCAGGGCTTCGCCACAGCACAGGATCATGTCCCGGCTCCTTCCTTCTGCAAAGATCAGGCGGTGAATTTACCGCGCGAGCGCATTTTTGCAGAAGTTGTTAGCGCCAACAATGCCAAATTCGGCCTGTTTCGAGACATAAATGCCAAAGCCCTGCCGCAGCGCGTCGAACCGGCCTCCGGCGTTGAAGGTCGTCAGGAAGTCGTCACCGAACAGCCAGCGGTTCTTGTCGGCCACGCCGCCCACCAGGAAGACGCCGCCGGTGGGCATCACGGTCACGGCCATGTCGCCCATTACAGCGCCCAGATGGGTGGTGAACATCTGCGCGGCGCGCGCGGCCAGCGGGTCGGATCCGTCGCGCGCGGCCTGCAGGATGTCCTTGGCGGGCAGGACGGGCGTTTCGGGCTGGCCTGCGGCCATGCCCACAGCGCGATACAGGATCGGCAGGCCGGTGCCGCTGAGGAACATCTCGGCCTCGAGCGTCAGGCTGTCGCCAAAGAAACACTCGGGCGCGATCCGGCGGGCGGCTTCGAACACGTCCACTTCATCGCGGGTGCGGGGCGACAGCCCGACATGGCCACCCTCGCCCGAGACGGTGTGATAGTGGCCTTCGGAATACAAAAGTGCGCCGACGCCCAGCCCGGTGCCGGGGCCGACCACCAATCGGGTGCCCTTGGGCGGGGTCGGTTCGCCCTGCAGGGCCTGCACGTCATCGCCCGTGATCTCGGCCACCGACCACGCGGCGGCAGTAAAGTCGTTGATGACAAAGGTGTGGTCCGCGCCGGTGGCCGTGGCGATGTCGGCCTCGGACAGGTCCAGATTGGCATTGGTCAGACGGATCGTGCCATTGCGCACCGGGCCCGCGCCCGCGGCGACCACGGCGCGCGGCGGCGTTCCGATCTCGGCGCACAGGTCGTGCAGGGCGGCCAGAAACTCGGGCAGGGTGCCGGTGGGCGATTTGCGCAGATCGGTGAGCGTGCCATTGGTGACGACCCCCAGCCGCGTGTTGGTGCCGCCGATATCGGCCACGAGGTTCCAGTGGTCGTGCATTGCGCCCCTGGGCTGCGCCATCGGAACCGAGACCGGATCGCCCTGGGCCAAAGCGGCCTGCATCGCCCGGAACGACGCCTTGGGGCGCCGTTCCAGCGTTTCGAAATCGACATCGACCAGGCCGAACCGCTTTTCGTATCCTAGCGCCCATTCGTAGTTGTCCAGCAGTGACCAGATGAAATAGCCCTTGACCGGAACGCCCTGATCCAGCGCGTCCTGCACCGCAGCCAGATGCTGATTCAGATAGTCGATGCGGTCGTCATCCTGCTGCCGCTCGGGGCTGGCCATGCCGTTTTCGGTGACATAGATCGGCAGATCGCCTGTGTAGTCCCGGGCCGTACGGGTCAGGAACCGGGTCAGCGCGCTTGGCTCGATCTCCCACCCCATCTGCGTCTTGGGCAGGGGGCCGGGCACTTCTTGCAGGCTGGGCCAGGGCGTGTCGGCGGGTGCGATCAGCTTGCGGGTATAGTAGTTCAACCCGCACCAGTCGACCGGCGTGCCGATCGTGTCGAAATCATCCTGCCACCCGTCGGGCAGGTGGGCCTGCAGCCCCTGCAGGACGTTCTCGGGGTAGGCCTTGTTGAACACGCCGCCCAGGAAGAACCGGTTGTAGATGCTGTCATACAGATCGGCGGCTTCTCGGGCCTCGGGGGTTTCATCGGCGGGTTCGGCCCACTCCAGGTTGAACACCGCGCCCAGGTTCGACATGCCAAGGCCCCGCATCGTCTGAATCGCGCGGCCATGGGCCAGAAGGACGTGATGCATGGCGCGGGCCGTGGCGCGGATGTCGCGCAGGCCGGGGGCGTGGTGGCCTTCGAAATGGCTCAGCCAACTGACGCACCAGGGCTCGTTGATCGGCGCGACGCTGTACATGCGGTCGCCGATGCGGCCCATGATGATCTCGGTGAAATCGGCGAACCAGTTGGCGATGTCGCGGTTGCGCCAGCCGCCCAGGTCGGCCAGGGCTGAGGGCAGCTCCCAATGATACAGCGTGGCGCAGGGGCGGATGCCGCGTTCCAGCAGGGCGTCGGCCAGACGGTCATAATAGTCCAGCCCGGCCTGGTTCACCGGCCCGCGCCCTTCGGGCAGCACGCGCGCCCAGCTGGTGGAAAAGCGATAGCAGTCGAACCCGGCCTCGCGGATCAGGTCGAAATCCTGTTCGAACCGGTGCAGGTGGTCGCAGGCCAGATCGCCGTTTTCGGCGCGCACCACGTTGCCGGGCGTGGCCGCGAAACTGTCCCAATGGGTCGGGCCGGCGCCGCCCTGTGCGTGGCCTTCGATCTGATAGGCCGAGGTTGCGACACCAAAGAGGAAGTCTTTGGGGAAATCAGCGCGGGTGTATTTCATGTTCAGAACCTGTTGGGGGCGGGACCAGTCGAGCCGCCGACTACCAGTTCGGCCTCGAGCAATCTAGTCTTGGTCGGGTCGTGGGGCGCGCGGATGCGCTCGATCAGCATCTCGGCGGCCAGTTCGCCAGCGTGGCGCACCGAAGACCGGGTGGCGGTAAAGATCGGAACGTCCTGCCCGTTCTTCAGATAGGACAGGTCGTCGTCATGGGCGATCACCGATACGTCGCGGCCCATCTTCAGCCCGGCCTCGTCCAGCGCGCGCCGCACCCCGATCGCCGAAATCATCGATGAGGTCAGGATCGCGGTCGGCGGATCGTCCAGCCGCAGCATGTCTCGGGTTTCGTGGTGGCCATAGACTTCGGTCATCTCGGCGCTGCGCATCAGGGCCGGGTCGGGCGACAGGCCGGCCTGTTTCAGCGCCTCGAGATACCCGTCGCGGCGCCTTTGGGCAAAATCCATGTCCTCCAGCCCGTTGATCAGCGCGATCCGCCGGTGGCCCAGGTCGATCAGAAAGCGGGTCGCGCGCTGGAACGAACTTTTGTTGTTCACGTCGATCCAGTCATAGGGCAGGCTGACGCCGGTCGAGCGGCCATGCACGATGAACGGCACCTGCATCCGGGTCAGAACCTCGATCCGCGGTTCGTCCACTTTGGGGCCCTGCAGCACCACGCCATCGACCGCGCCGCGCTGGAAGAGGCTGCGATAGGCGTCCTCGATCGAGGTGTCGTCGGCATTTGTGAACATCATGTCATAGCCGTGCTCGGCATACTTCTTGACCGCGCCGGCGACGAAATCGCCGAAGATCGGGTTTACCATCTCGTGCCGGGCCGAGCTGGGAATCACGTGGCCGATCACCATCGACCGACCCGTCGCCAGCCCCTTGGCGCGCGCGTTCGGACGATAGCCGTGCCTGGCCGCCGCCGCCTGAACCCGCAGGCGTGTTGCCTCGCTCACCTCTGGGTAGCCGTTCAGCGCGCGGCTGACCGTCGTCTGTGACAGGCCCAGGATCTGAGAGAGCTGTTTGAGGTTCATAGCGGCTGTCAAAGCGCCTTAAATCTGCGGTTCAGTCCCTGTTGTGTGGCCAATTTTTGCTTGCGTCAAGCTGTTTCATTTTTTCTGCGACTGCATCAATAAAACATGGGGCTTACAGAAAACAGACGATTGACAGCCGCATTCCGTTAGCGGATAACAGCGGGCATCCAAAGCGCTTTGAAAACCGAGTCTCACATGCGCCAGATACAGTTGGGAGGAAAATCAATGCAACACTCGCTTTTGGCAGGTGCGGCCACGTTTGCCCTGATGGCGGGCGCGGCCCAGGCCGAAAAGGTAACCGTGTTCGGCCCTTGGCTTGGCCCGGACCAGGAAAATGTCGAAAAGGTGCTGGACGGCTTTGCCGCTGCCACCGGGCATGAATATGCCTATGTCGGCTCGGACAGCTTCGAACAGCAGATCCGCATCGACGCCGAGGCCGGTTCGGCACCGAACATCGCCGTGTTCCCTCAGCCGGGACTGGCGGCCGACATGGCCAAGGCCGGGTTCCTGACGCCGCTGGCGGACGGAACGGCGGATTGGGTGCGCGACAACTATGCCGCGGGCCAGTCCTGGGTCGATCTGGGCACCTATGCCGGCCCGGACGGTCAGGAGCATCTCTACGGCTTCTTCTACAAGGTCGATGTGAAATCGCTGGTCTGGTACGTGCCCGAGAATTTCGAGGACGCGGGTTATGAGGTCCCGACCACGATGGAAGAGCTCAAGGCCCTGACCGACCAGATCGTCGCCGATGGCGGCACGCCTTGGTGCATCGGTCTGGGGTCGGGCGGCGCGACCGGATGGCCGGCGACCGACTGGGTTGAGGACATGATGCTGCGCACCCTGTCCCCGGCGGACTACGACGCCTGGGTTACCAACGACCTGAAGTTCAACGCCCCCAAGGTCTTGGCCGCAATCGAGGAATTCGGTGCATTCGCCCGCAATGACGACTATGTGGCCGGTGGGGCCGGGGCGGTTGCAACCACCGATTTCCGCGACAGCCCCAAGGGTCTGTTCAGCTCACCGCCGCAGTGCTACATGCACCGTCAGGCCTCGTTCATCCCGGCCTTCTTCCCCGAAGGTACGGTCGTGGGTGAAGATGCCGATTTCTTCTACTTCCCGGCCTATGAAAGCAAGGATCTGGGCAGCCCGGTTCTGGGCGCGGGCACGTTGTGGGCGATCACCAACGACAGCCCCGCCGCGCACGACCTGATCGCGTATCTGCAGACCCCCGAGGCGCATGAGACCTGGATGGCGCTCAGCGGTTTTTTGACCCCACACAAGGGTGTCGATACCTCGGCCTTCTCGGACCCGACGCTGAAGAAGATGAACGACATTCTTCTGGGCGCGACCACCTTCCGCTTTGACGGGTCCGACTTGATGCCGGGCGCGGTGGGCGCTGGTACGTTCTGGACCGGCATGGTCGATTATGTCGGTGGCAAATCCGCGCAAGAGGTCGCCGGCGAGATCCAGGCGTCCTGGGACGCGATCCAGTAAACCCGTGAACCAGGGGCAACCCGTGCATGCGGGTTGCCCGACCCATCGTCGCCACGGAGGGTGACATGCATCCCGCAATCCAAGGTCTGTTGACGATCGCCATCGGCGTATCCGCCTGCGTCGGCTATTTCTACCTGTCCAACCAGTTTCTGGACAAGGTTCTGTTCCCGCCGCGCGGCCCGAATGCCGGGCGCAACATCAACAGGGCCAACATGATCCGGCCCTGGCTGTTTCTGCTCCCCGCCCTGGCCGCGCTGGGGCTGTACCTCGCCTATCCGGTGGTGGAAACGTTGCGCCTGTCCCTGACCGACCGCGTGCCCGGCGGCGGGTACGAGTGGGTTGGTCTGGACAACTATGCCCAGATGGTCGCCGAGCCGAAATTCTGGGAAGCGATGCGCAACAACATGCTGTGGCTGATCGTGGTGCCGGCGCTGTCGACGGCATTCGGCCTGTTGGTGGCCCAGCTGACCGACCGCATCCGCTGGGGCAATATTGCCAAGTCGTTGATCTTCATGCCGATGGCGATCTCGTTCGTGGGCGCTTCGGTGATCTGGAAGCTGGTTTATGACACCCGCCCGATCGAGCAGGACCAGATCGGCATGCTAAATGCCCTGTATATCTTCTTTGGCGGAACCGAGCCGCAGACCTGGCTGACCATTCCGTTCTGGAACAATTTCTTCCTGATGATCGTTCTGATCTGGATCCAAACGGGCTTTGCCATGGTGATCCTGTCGGCGGCCCTTCGTGGAATTCCCGAAGAAACGGTCGAGGCCGCCATTCTGGATGGCGCCAGCCCGCTCCAGATCTTCTTCAAGATCAAGGTGCCGCAAATCAAGACGACGATCCTAGTGGTGTGGACAACGATCACCATCGTCGTGCTGAAGGTCTTCGACATCGTGTTCGCCATGACCAACGGCCAGTGGGAGACACAGGTGCTGGCCAACTACATGTTCGACAAGCTGTTCCGCGCCAACGACTGGGGCGTGGGCTCGGCCTCGGCCATGGTGATCATGCTGCTGGTGACGCCGATCCTCGTCTGGAACGTCCGCAACGCGCGCAAGGAAATGGAATAGGGGGTCCGCCATGAGTGAGATCGCAGGAACCCGCCCGGCGCTCAGATGGGCCGTACATGCCTCGGTTCTGTTTCTGGTGGTGCTATGGGTGGTGCCCACGCTGGGCCTGTTCATCTCGTCGTTTCGCACGGCGGACCAGATCGCAACCAGCGGCTGGTGGCGGGCGATTTTCCCGTCCGAGCAGAACCTGACGCTGCGCAGCGCCGCGCCCGATACCCAGGTGCAGGAAAATGGCCTGTATGTGATCGAGGGCAATCTGTTCGACGCCGGCACCAACGCGCGCATCTCGAAATGGGGCATCAGCTCGCGCGAGATCGATGCATTTGAGCCGGGCCAGACGGCCGAACTGCGCAAGGGCGGCACGATCACCGTTCAGGTCAATGGCGATTACCGGATGGAGAACACCGAGGAATTCACCGGCAGCAGGGGGTCGCGCGTCTTCGTGACCGCCGAACTGCCGCCCGAGTTCACTTTGGACAATTACCACAAGGTCCTGCTGGCCGAGGACAGCACCGACAGCATGGCCAAGGCGTTCTTTAACACGTTGACGGTCACGATTCCGGCCACGATCATCCCGATCCTGGTGGCGGCTTTTGCGGCCTATGCGCTGGCCTGGATGGACTTTCCGGGCCGTGCGCTGTTGATCGCCGCGGTGGTCGGTCTGCTGGTTGTGCCTTTGCAGTTGGCGCTGATCCCGCTGCTGAAATTCCATCTGAACATCGGCATCGGCAAAGGGTATCTGGGCGTCTGGCTGGCCCATACTGGCTTTGGCATGCCGCTGGCGATCTATCTTTTGCGCAATTACATGGCCGGTCTGCCCCGCGACCTGATCGAGAATGCGCGGGTCGACGGCGCCACCGAGTTTCAAATCTTCACCAAGCTGATCCTCCCGCTGAGCTTTCCGGCGCTGGCCTCGTTCGCGATCTTCCAGTTCCTGTGGACATGGAACGACCTGTTGGTGGCCAAGGTGTTCCTGATCGACGCATCCGGAGAAACCACCGTGATGACCAACAGTATCGTCGAGCTTCTGGGCACCCGTGGCGGAAATTGGGAAATCCTGGCGACGGCCGCATTCGTGTCGATCGCGGTGCCGCTGGTCGTCTTCTTTGCAATGCAGAAATACCTGGTCCGCGGATTGCTGGCCGGTTCAGTCAAATAAGGGCGTGTGATGAACGTGCAGAACAACGTGGACCTCAAGCACTCAACCAAGACGGCGTCCGACTGGTGGCGCGGCGGGGTGATCTATCAGATCTATCCGCGCAGCTTTCAGGACAGCAACGGCGACGGCATCGGAGACCTGCGGGGCATCACCCAGCGGCTGGACTACATCGCCGGTCTGGGGGTCGATGCGATCTGGATCTCGCCCTTCTTCAAGTCCCCGATGAAGGATTTCGGGTACGATGTCAGCGACTATCGCGCCATCGATCCTATGTTCGGCACGATGGAGGATTTCCAGACGTTGCTGGACCGCGCCCATGGTCTGGGTCTGCGAGTGATGATCGACCTGGTGCTGTCGCATACCTCGGACCAGCATCCGTGGTTCGTCGAAAGCCGCAGCAACCGCGAGAACCCCAAAGCCGACTGGTATGTCTGGGCCGGCCCCAAGCCCGACGGGACCCCGCCCAACAACTGGCTGTCGATCTTCGGCGGCTCGGCTTGGCAGTGGGATACGCGCCGGCAGCAGTATTACCTGCACAACTTCCTGACCTCGCAGCCGGACCTGAATTTCCACAACCCCGATGTGCAGGACGCGCTGCTGGACGTCGCGCGGTTCTGGCTGGACATGGGTGTTGACGGGTTCCGGCTGGACACGATCAACTTCTACTTCCACGACGCGCAACTGCGCGACAACCCGGCGCTGCCTCTGGATCAGCGCAACGCCACCATCGCGCCGATGGTCAACCCCTACAACCATCAGGACCACCTGTATTCCAAGAGCCAACCAGAAAACATCGCCTTTCTGGAACGGCTGCGCGCCCTGACCGATCAATATGACGGCCGCGCCTGTCTGGGTGAGGTGGGCGACGCACAGCGCGGGCTTGAGATCATGGGCGAATACACCCGTGGCGACAAGCGCATGCACATGTGCTATGCCTTTGAATTTCTAGAGAAACGCCGCCTGACGGCAGAATACACCAAGCATGTGTTCGACCAGCTTCTGTCCAAGGCCGGCGACGCCTGGCCGTGCTGGGCGTTCTCCAACCACGACGTGCAGCGTCACGCCTCGCGCTGGGATCTGAACGAGGCCGGCATCCGGCAGCACGCGGTTCTGATGATGTGCCTGCGCGGCTCGGCCTGCCTGTATCAGGGCGAAGAGCTGGGCCTGCCCGAGGCAGACGTGGCCTTTGAGCACCTGCAGGACCCCTATGGCATCGAATTCTGGCCTGAATACAAGGGCCGCGACGGCTGCCGCACGCCCATGGTCTGGGCCGCGCAGGCCGAACAGTCGGGCTTTACCACAGGTGCGCCATGGCTGCCCGTCAGTACCGCGCAGGCTGAACGCGCCGTGGACCGGATGGAAGCCGACACGCAGTCGGTGCTGAACCACTATCGCCGCGCCATCGCTCTGCGCCATGAGTATCCGGCGCTGATGTCGGGCACCCAGTCGCACATGCGCGAAACCGGCCCAATCCTGAGCTTCCTGCGTGAGGATGATACCCAGCAGGTGTTCTGTGCCTTCAACCTGGGCGATGACACCGCGGAAATCGACCTGCCCGAGGGCAACTGGCGCTGCATCGGTCAGGATCTTGGCGCAGTCGACGCGCAGGCAAGCGCCACGCTGGCGCCGTCGCAATTCTGCCTGATGGTCCGAGAGAAAGGGTAACCCATGTCCGAACTCAAGCTGACCGATGTCGCCAAGACCTATGGCAATGTCGATGTCCTGAAGGATATCAACCTTGAGATCGAGCGCGGCGAGTTGATCGTGTTCGTCGGCCCCTCGGGCTGCGGCAAGTCCACCCTGCTGCGGATGATCGCGGGTCTGGAACGCATTTCGGGCGGGACGCTGGAGATCGAGGGGCAGGTGATGAACGACGTGCCCCCGGCACAGCGCGGCATCGCCATGGTGTTCCAAAGCTACGCGCTGTATCCGCACATGACCGTGCGCGAGAACATGGCCTTTGCCCTGAAAATCGCCAAGATGCCCGCCGATCAGATCGACGCGGCGGTGAACCGCGCGGCGCAGATCCTGCAGCTGGAACCGTTTCTGGACCGGCTGCCCAAGGCTCTGTCGGGCGGTCAGCGTCAGCGGGTCGCCATCGGCCGGGCCATCGTGCGCGACCCCAAGGTCTATCTGTTCGACGAGCCGCTGTCGAACCTGGATGCTGCGCTGCGGGTGGCCACGCGGATCGAGATCGCGCGCCTGAAAGAGGCGATGCCCGACAGCACGATGATCTATGTCACCCACGACCAGGTCGAGGCAATGACCCTGGCCAGCCGGATCGTGGTTCTGGCCAACAAGGGCATCGCACAGGTCGGCACGCCGCTGGAACTGTACGAGACGCCCGACAACGAATTCGTGGCCCAGTTCATCGGCTCGCCCGCCATGAACCTGCTGCCCGGAACGATCACCGGCACCGGTGCCATCACGACCGTCGCGCTGGATTCCGGCGGCACGGCGGTTTCGGCCATCCCGACCCAAGACGCGGACGTCGGCAAGAAAGTCAATGTGGGCGTCCGGCCCGAGGACCTGGTGGTTGCCGATGGCGCGCCCCTGCTGACCGGTGTCGTGGATTTCACCGAAGCCTTGGGCGAGGTGACGCTGCTCTATTTCGCCAAGGCCCCGGGGGCCGAGTCGGTGATCGGCAAATTGCCGGGCATTCATCGCGGTTTGCGTGGGCAGACGGTCTCGGTCACGGCGGCGCCCGAAAAAGTGCACCTGTTCCATGACGGGCTGTCGATGCGCCCGCGCGCCTGACGCTTCTGATTCTGCACAAAAAGGCTGCATCCGGCCCCATGGCGGGGCAGGTGCGGCCTTTTTCTTGTAAACTATTCACGCGGGTCGAGACACAGGGGTTCGCTGATCCGGTTGGGCAGGCGCAGCCGATGTCTGCGGGGAAGTATGATCTGAAGCCTGATTTGCGGGCGAATGAAGAGAAATTTCCGACTGCGGTGAGCCGCCGTCGCCTGTCGCGGTCGTCAATCTGGACCTATGAATTTCGCAATCTGTCGCTTTTTGGACTGACGCAGCGGCCGCAAAACTCTAACGTGACGCACATACAACAACAAAACTCAGTCCAAACACGGGAGAAAACCAATGGCGAAATCGTCGAATGTGAACCGTCGTACGGTGTTGAAAGGGGCCGGTGCGGCCGCTCTGGCAGCGCCGCTCTACAGCAAAAGCGCGCTGGCATCCTCGGGCGAGGTCAACATCCTGATGTGGTCGGATTACCTGCCGCCCAGCTTCCTTGAGGCATTTGAGGCCAAGACCGGCATCAAGGTGAATTATACCGGCATCGGCTCGAACGAGGAAATCATCAACAAGATGAAGGCGACCAAAGGCCAGGGCTTCGACATCGTGTCGCCCACCAACAACCGGTCGCTGCAGTGGGAGCCGCTGGAACTTCTGCAACCGTTTGACATGAGCCGCGTGCCGATCGACAAGGTGAACCCGGCCATGGCCAAGATCGGCACCGATGCCTGGAACTTCGGCGGCAAAGGCGTGCACTGGCTGCCGCATATCTGGGGCACCGAGGGCATCGCCTATCGCACCGACCTGTGGCTGCCGGATGGCGACGCGCCGTCCTATGGCGATGTCTGGTCCGAGGAGAACGCCGGCAAGACCATGGGCCGCGCGCATTCGATGATGCTGGGCGCGGGCCTGTACATGGAGCGTGTGGGCGAGATGGAGCCCGGCTCGGTCTGGTCGGCCTACAATGACGAAGAAACGATGCGCAAGGTCTGGGGCCAGATCACCGATTGGTGCATCGCCCGCAAGGACCGCATCAAGCTGCTGTGGAACGATGCCGACACCCAAAAGAATGGCCTGCTGAACGAAGGTGTGGTCGTCGGCCAGACCTGGGACGGTCCGCCGCTGGCGCTAAAATCTGCCGGCGAGCCGGTGCATTACCAGGCGCCGGTCGAAGGCGCGATGGCCTGGGTCGATGGCATGTCGGTGCCCGTGGGCGCGCAGAACATCGACCAGATCTATGCGTTCATCGAATTCGCCTATCAACCCGAGCCCGCGGGCGTGGCGATCGACAGCCACGGCTACAACTCGCCGGTACTGGGCGCCGACCAATATTCCGGCGACACCTACAAGAAGAACTTTGCCGAGGCCTATCCGGGCGACTCGCTGGCCAACCTGAACCCCTGGCCGGCCGAGGCCCCCTGGTACGCCGAAACCCGGACCGAGTTCGTCAACAAGTTCAAGAGCGCCTGATTGCAACTCGATCGCGCCCCCCGCAACACAGCGGGGGGCCACAGGACTCCGCGCGCGCTCCGCGTGACGGACAATGATTCGGTGCGGCCAAAGGCTGTGTCACAGGGAGAAAATAAACATGAGTGCAGGGATCGGAGTTGATCTGGAAAACCTGTGGATTCGCTTCGGCGATTTCGTCGCCGTACGCGATGCGAACGTTCACATAAACGGCGGCGACTTCTTTTCGTTCCTTGGGCCTTCGGGCTGCGGCAAGACCACGATCCTGCGGGCGGTCTCTGGGTTCCTCGAGCCCAGCGAAGGCAATGTCCTGATCGGCGGCAAGAACATGAAGGGCATCGGGCCGAACAAGCGTCCGACCGCGCTGATCTTTCAGAACCTCGCGCTGTTTCCGCTCATGAAGGTGTGGGAGAACATCACCTTTTCGATGGAGATAAAAGGCGCCACCGCCGCCGAACGGCGCAAACGCGCGGACGAACTGCTGGACATGATTGCGCTGCCGGGTCAGGGCGACAAGCTGCCCAGCGAATTGTCGGGAGGCCAGCGCCAGCGGGTGGCCATCGCGCGCGCCTTGTGCGCCGAGCCGGACGTGCTGCTGCTGGACGAACCGCTGTCGGCGCTGGACCTCAAGCTGCGCCAGCACATGCGCACCGAGCTGCGCGAAATTCAGCAGCGGGTGGGCATCACCTTCATCTACATCACCCATGACCAGGGCGAGGCTCTGACCATGTCGGACAACATCGCCGTGATGCGCGCCGGGGTGATCGACCAGATCGCCGATGGCAAGACCATCTACAACGATCCAGCCACGGCGTTTGCCGCCTCTTTCGTGGGCGAAAACAACGTGTTCCGCGGCAAGGTCAAGCGGGTGATGGGGGATGAGGCGCTGATCGCAACCAACCGTTCGGGTGAGCTGGTGGCGCGTATTTCCACGGCCAACCGGGGCAAGTTGGCCGAGGGCGACGACGCCATGATGTTCATCCGGCCCGAGGCGTTCTCGATCGCGCCCGAGGGCGCCAGCGGCGATCACTTCGTGACCGCGCGCGTGACCCATGAGGAATTCGAGGGCAACGTCTTCAACATCTTCACCGAAGGCGATGGCGGGAAAGAGATCAAGGTCTCGATCCCGAACCACGGCCAGTCGTTCAAGGATCACACGGGACAGTACATCACGCTGGAATACGACACCCGCAACGCGGTCGTGGTTCCGGCCGGTGAACTGGCCGCGGAATAGGGAGGCCCGAGACATGCCCTCCTTTCTGAAGGATTTCTTCAACCGCAACGGCACCGGCATGGGGCTGACGATCCTGGGTCTGGTCCTGTTTTGGACGATCGGCCTGATCATCCTGCCGCAGCTGTCGATGCTGGACTTCTCCTTCCGTCCCAACCTGCCGCCCCCGGAAATCGGCGGCCCCAAGGACGTGTACACGCTGGAGAACTACAAATACCTGATCTACGGCCCCGAGGGCGGCAGTCAGGACTACAACACCGTCGATCTACGGGTGTTCTTCCGCACACTGGTGGCGGCGGTCTGCGTGACGATCTTCAACCTGATCCTCTGCTATCCGATCGCCTATTACCTGGGCCAGTCCAAGGGCAGTCACATTCGCATCTTCGCAGTCATGTTGATCATCCCCTATTGGATCAACGAGATCCTGCGCGCCTTTGCGCTGCGTATCATCTTTGGCGAAACTGGCGTTCTGAACACGCTGTTCGTAGGCCTGGGCATCTGGGACACGCCCTTCGATTTCATCCGCAACGACATCGCGCTCTATGCCGGTCTGGGCTATGCCTATATCCTGCTGATGATCTTTCCGATCTACAACGTGATCGAAAGCCTCGACCGGAACCAGATCGAGGCGGCGCGGGATCTGGGGGCGCCCTGGTGGCGGATCCACTGGCGGGTGGTCATCCCATACGCCAAGCCGGGGATCAGCTCGGGCTGTACCATGGTGTTCATGCTGTCGGCCGGTGCGCTCGCCGCGCCGCAGATCCTGGGAGGGCCGTCAAGCCTGTGGTTCACGCAGCTGATCTATCAGCAGTTCAACGACAACAATGACTGGCCCCAGGGCGCAGCCTATGCGGTGGTGCTGTTGGTGACCTGCATCCTGTTCGTGCTGGCGATGATGCGCCTGTTCAAGGTGAACATGGGGGATATCGGGAAATGAACAATTCCTTCCTCCGCATAAGCATCTGGGTCTATCTGGCGATCTTCTTCGCCTATCTGCTGGGTCCGCTGGTGATCATGTCGATCACCGCCTTCAACTCGTCCAGCTTCCCGCGGATGAGCCCGTGGGAATGCCTGACCTTCCAGTGGTTCACCGAACTGTTCCAAGATCAGCGCATCCTGAACGGGATCAAGAACTCGTTGATCATCGGGGCGGGAACGGTGGTTCTGTCGGTGGCGATGGGGCTGGCCGGCGCGCTGATGCTGACCCAGATCTGGCCCCGGCTACGCGCCACCTACTATACGATCATCATCGCGCCGATCCTGATCCCGGGCGTGGTGCTGGGCATCTCGACCCTGGTGTTCTGGGACCGGATCAACCGGATGCTGGGGCTGGGCGCGGACAGCGTCCTGTCGAACGGGGTGTTCCTGACGGTGATCGGCCAATCGACCTTCATCGCCAGCTATTGCATGCTGGTGCTGGTGGCGCGGTTGCAGCGCTATGACACGGCGCTGACCGAGGCCGCGCTGGATCTGGGTGCGACCCATGCGCAGGCGTTTCGCAAGATCCTGCTGCCGTTCATGCGCCCGGCGATCGCGTCGGCGGCGGTGCTGGCGTTTCTGGCCTCGTTCGAGAACTACAACACCACCACCTTCACCTTCGGTGAGTATCCGACGCTGACCATCGAGCTGGCGCAGAAGGTGCGGTACGGCATCACGCCCTCGATCTCGGCGTTGGCCTTCATCATCGTGGCGCTGACGGTGTTCTTTGCCCTTCTGAACGAGGCCAAGCTGCGCCGGCAGGAGCTGGTCGCCGCCGCCCGCCGCAACGCGACGGTGCAGGACCTGGGCGGCAAGATCCGCCTGCCCAGCTTCTTTGCCGGGAACATGGCGGCGGTGTTGCTGGTGGTCTTTGCGGTGGCGACGATCACGGTGGTGGGCACGGCGGCGGTCTACAGCCCCGACCAGTGCATCGCCAACGTGAAAGAGCAGAAACGCCTGGAGGCCGAACGCCGTATCCAGGAGCTGCGCAAGCAGCGCGAGGAGCAGCGCAAGCAGCGCGAAGCCCAGGAGGCCGAGCAGGGCGGAGCCACGCAATCGGCGCCCAAACCCTCGAACAACAGCGGCTTTGGCGGTGTGTTCGCGCCCGGCACTCTGGGTGGCGGCAGCGACGCCGAGCCCGAAGCCGAAGCACCGCCCAAGGGCAATAGCGGCTTTGGGAACGTGTTCGATCCCAACAGCCTGAGCGGCGACCAATAGGCGCGCCGGTCAAGGCTTCCGCCCGGCCTGAGGTCAGCCCCAGCCGGGCGGATTGCGTTTCAGAATGGCCACGTCGCAGGCCGCGATCGTGTGGCCGTTCCATTCGACGGAATGAGCGTTGTAGTTGATCAGGAACTGATGGGTCGCGGTCTCGCGCTGCCGCAGGCCGGGCAGCATCGGATGCAGGGTCAGCCCGACCTTCTGCGCGGCCATTTCAACGATCCGGTCCCACAGGTCTTCGTCCGGGAATCCGGCCAGATACCAAAGCTGGTCACTGCCCTTGAGCGCCGGGGTCCCGTCCGCAAACGTCAACAGATCGGGCGCGTTGCCGGTCAGCCGCTCGACCCAGTGTTGCGCGGCGCCGCCGCCCTGAACCGGGCGGGTGATCTCGGGCGGCAGAGATTCCACCAGCGCCACGTCGCAGTCCAGCGCTTGCAGGCCGGGGCGGCCTTGGGCCGGGATCTGGAAATCAGCCGTGATTGCACCTGTGCGCGGGCCCAGAACCGTCAGTTTGGTCGCCGCGCGCAACCGGTCGGCCAGCGCGTCGTCCAGCGTGGCCAGCCCGGGGGCGAGAATCAGATCATACTCGGCTTCGTCCATGCCCGTGGCCGGCACGACATCGACCGACAGCCCGGCGCGGCGCAGGGCGCGATAAGCGGAAAACACCAGCCGGAAATAGTTGAACCCCGCGCCCTGAGGCTGGGTCGCCCAGGCCCAGTCCGACGGGTAGTCGAACAGGATGGCCACCCGCGCCTGCACCGGTTCGACCGGCCCCAGCGCGGCCAAATCCGCGACCGTCTGCTGCGCCTCGGTCAGACCGGGGGCAGGGCGGTTGTTCGGCGTCAGCAAGCCCGCGTGCATTTGTTCCTGCGCAAAAGGCGCCTGCCGCCAGCGGAAATAGCTGACCACCTCGGCCCCGTGGGCCACAGCCTCAAGCGACCAAAGCCGCACCATGCCCGGCAGGGGGGCCGGGTTGTAGGGCGCCCAGTTCACCGGTCCGGGCTGTTGTTCCATCACCCACCAGCGGCCGCGCCCGACGGCGCGGTACAGATCGTGGTGAAAGGCCTGCATGTCGGGATCGCCCTGTTGCAGAAAGGCTGTCTTGTGCGCCGCGTCGGCCTCGAGCCGGTCGGACAGGAACCCGATCGGGTAGCTGTCCCAAGTGGCGATATCCAGATCGGCGCCCACCTCGAAATGGTCGAAATCCAGAATCCGACCCATGTAGTTGTGCAGCAGCGGCGCGTCGGTCAGAGGCCGCAGCGCCTGAACCTGTGCCCGGTTGAAGGCCACCACCTGGTCCGAGCTGAACCGGCGGAAGGCCAGAACATGCGCCGGGTTGGGTTCGGTTACGGTCAGGTTGGGCAGGTCGATCTGATCGAAATCGCTGTATTCCATAGACCAGAACACGTTGCCCCAGGCCGCGTTCAGCGCCTCGACCGAGCCATAGCGTTCGGCCAGCCAGCGGCGGAAGGCCTCCCGGGCAGGCTCGCTGTAGCTGACGGTGGTGTCGTGGCAGCCATATTCATTGTCGATCTGCCAGGCGGCGACGTACGGGTTTCGGCCATAGCGTTCGCCCATGATCCGGGCGATGCGGACGCACTCATCGATATATCCGGGATGGCTGAAACAGTAGTGACGGCGCGAGCCGAACTTGCGCGGCTGCCCGTTTTCGTCCACCGCCAGCATGTCCGGGTGCCGGTCCAGCATCCAGCGCGGCGGCGTGGCGGTTGGGGTTCCCAGCACCACTTTCAGCCCGGCCGCACCAAGGGTCTCGATGGCCTGATCCAGCCAGTCGAATGTCAGCCGGCCCGGTTCCGGCTCCATCCGGCTCCATCCGAATTCGCCGATCCGGACCCAGCGCAGACCGGCCTCGACCATGCGCGCGGCATCTTCGGCCCACATTTCTTGCGGCCAGTGTTCAGGGTAATAGCAAACGCCAAGTTCGGGGGTCATAGGATGACTCTGTGTTCCGCCTGACCTTGGCCCGCGTTTTCGGCGGCAAAGGTCATTCCGTTAGTGGGGTGTGACGCGATGGTGTCCGCATCCAGCCCTTCGCGGGCCGAGGTGCAAAACAGCGTCGTCAGATCCGGCCCGCCGAAAGCGGGGCATGAGGTATGGGTTGCCGCGAAGGACACCGCGCGCAGGAAGGTTCCGCCGGCGTCATAGGTCGCAACCCGCGCCGCGCCCCATTGTGCGAGCCACAGGTTACCCGCGGCGTCGACGACCGCGCCATCGGGGTTCAGACCCTCGGCGCGCAGGTCCAGAAACACCGCGCTGTCGCCCTCGGGCCAGCCGGTTTCGGGGTTCAGACCCCAGCGCCGCACCTGCCCGGTGGCCGTGTCGCAGAAATAGGCGCAGGACCGGTCGGGCGCGAAACTGATCGCGTTCGAGATGGTTACGTCCGGCACCAGCTGCCGCAGCTCACCCCGCCACAAGCGATAGATCGCCCCCGCGCCCTGTTCCGCGCGCTTGCCCATGGTGCCGATCCAGAATCCGCCCCACGGATCAGCCCGCCCGTCATTCGAGCGGGTCACCGGGTTGTCGGCCTCGAGCGCGATGATGCGTTCCTTGCGACCGCTCTCCAGCCCGAACGTCCACAGCCCGGTTTCCGACGCGATCAGCAGCGTGTCGCGGTCGATCCAGCCTGCGGCCGAGACGTGCTCGGCAAAATCCCAGCTTTGCGGACCATCCGCGTCGCGGGTCATCAGGCGCTTGTTGACGATGTCGAACCAGAACAGCTGTTGCCGTTCGGGGTGCCACAGCGGGCCCTCGCCCAACTCGCACGGGCGGTCGTCAAAGACCTGGCTCATCTCGCGGCCTCGTCATAGGCGGCTACGATCCTGCGGGCGTTTTCGGCGATCTGGTCCACGGACATGCCGGGTTTGAACAGGGCCGAGCCAATGCCGAACCCGTCAGCCCCGACCTTGAGCCAGTCGTCGAAATTCTCGGGCCCCGCGCCGCCCACGGCATAGACCTGCGTACCCTTGGGCAGGATCGGGCGCATGGCAGCCAGCCCCGCCGGTCCGGCCATCACACCGGGAAACAGTTTCAACCCGGTGGCCCCGGCCCGCAGGGCGACGAAGGCCTCGGTTGGGGTATAGATACCGGGCCAGCTTTGCAGGCCCAGATCCACCGTGCGCGCGATCACCTCGGCATCGCAATTGGGCGACACGATCAGCTTGCCGCCCACGGCAGCCACCTGTTCGACCTCGTCCACGGTCAGGACGGTTCCGGCCCCGACCAGCGCGCGGTCGCCGATCGAACGGGCCAGACGGCCGATGCTGTCCAGCGGGTCGGGCGAGTTCAGCGGTACCTCGATCCGGTCGATCCCTGCGTCCAGAATGGCCTGGCCGACGGCCTCGGCCTGCGCCGGGTCAAGCCCGCGCAGAATGGCGATGATGGGGCGGCTCATGCGGTTTGCCTCGTGAGGGTGCGGGCCTGTAGCAGACCGGCCAGCGTGGCCTGGGTCGCGTCGGCGGTTTCGACGAACGCGCCCTGTTGCTGCAGCGCCGCGGCATAGATGTGCGACAAGGCCTCGGCGCCGACGATGGCCAGTTGCTGACCCAGCCAATAGGGGCGGGTGGCGGCCAGTTCGGCACCGATCAGGGCACCGGACAGGCGGGACCGTGCGGTGGCCGGGTCCTGGCCGTGCAGCAGGTCGGCCGCACGCAGCCCGAACAGCCGCCCGGCCAGTTGCTCGGGCTTTGACAGCGTGTCCGCCACGGCCGTGGCGAAGGCGTCCTCGTCCCAGCCTTCGCCCACCGAGTGTTTCAGTACCGAGTGCTGGCCCAGCAGATCGAAAAGTTCACCCGTCATGAAGGTGCGGAAGCTGACGACCTCGCCCGCGCTGACCTGCACCCATTTGGTGTGGGTGCCGGGCAGGCAGATCACGCCATCCCAATGCGGGCGCGTGGACAGGTAGCCGGCGATCTGGGTTTCCTCGCCGCGCATCACGTCCGCGGGGTCGTCCTGTTTCAGGCCTGGCACCACGAAGGCGCGGATGCGTGGATCGGTGCCGGGCACGCGCACCGGAACGGTCGAGATCGGCTTGGCGGGAACAGCCACATAGGGCGCCTCGACCCAGCCCTGGCGGGCACCGACCATGCCGCAGGCGATCACATCGACGGGCGCCGTGCCCAGCCAGCCCTGGACCAGCGTCAGCAGCGCGTCCTGGAACTGATCCCGGCCCAGCGTCGCCATGCCCCGGTCGCATTGGGCGTGGTCCAGCACCGTATCGCCCTGCATCGCCCAGGCGCGCAGATGCGAGGTGCCCCAGTCTACTGCGATCCACTCGGTGTTCATGTCCTCACCCCGTTGTGACAACGCCGCCATCGACGACCATGCATTGCCCGGTCATGGCGCGGCTGGCCGTTGATGCCAGAAACAGCGTCGGCGCGATCATGTCGTCCGGACGCAGATGTTCCTTCAGGCATTGGCGATCCATATGCGCGGCCAGATCTTCGGGCGTGGCCCACATGTCCAGTTGTTTCTGCGTCAGCACCCAGCCGGGCGCCAGCGCGTTGACGCGGATGTTCTTCGGTCCCAGCTCGCGCGCGAGCGAACGGGTCATACCGGTGATTCCGGCATTGGCCGTCGTATAGATCGGATAGCCCGCATTGCCCATCATGTAGCTGATCGAACTGAAGTTGATGATCGACCCGCCGGTTTCGGCCATCTGCCGCGCGGCCTGCTGGCAGGCAAAGTAATAGGCCTTGAGGTTGACCGCGATCATCCAGTCCCAGAACTCGGGCGTGGTTTCCTCGAGGCTGTGGCGCTTGTCGTTCGCGGCATTGTTGACCAGCACGTTCAGCGGACCGTGGGCCTCGGCGGCCTTGGTCATGGTTTCGTGCAGCAGCGCAGTGTCGGTCATGTCGCCCTGCAGGAACAAGGGCGCGCGGCCGTGTTTGACGCGCATCTCTTCGACGAACGCGCTGGCGTCGGACCGGCCGATAAAGGCGACCTTGGCGCCCTGGGCCAGGAACCCGTCGGTCAAGGCCGCGCCCACGCCGGACCCGCCGCCGGTTATGAAGACAGACGCGCCGTTCAGGTCATGGAAGGTGGCAGGCTGGCTCATCAATGGCTCTCTCGGGTCACAAGGCGGGTGTCCTTGCCCACCAGGAAATCAAGGTCGGCCCCCTGATCGGCCTGCAGGACATGGTCGATATACAGTTTGGCATAGCCGCGGGTGTAATGCGGGTCGTCGGGCTGCCAGGCCGCGCGGCGGGCCGCCAGTTCCTGTTCGTCGACCAGCAATTCCAACTCGCCCTTGCTGGCGGACACGCGGATGCGATCGCCGGTTTTCACCAGCGCCAATGGGCCGCCCGCCTGCGCCTCGGGGCTGACATGCAGGATCACTGTGCCGAAGGCGGTGCCCGACATGCGTGCGTCGGAAACGCGGATCATGTCACGCACGCCCTGTTTCACCAGCTTGGCGGGGATCGGCATGTTGCCGACCTCGGGCATGCCCGGATAGCCCTTTGGCCCGCAGCCCTTGAGCACCAGGATGGTCTCGGGCGTCACCGGCAGGTCATCGCGGTCGATATTGGCCTTCAGGTCCTCGATGCTGTCGAAGACATAGGCCTCACCTTCGGTTTCCAGCAGGCTGTCGGTGGCGGCCGAGGGTTTCACGATCGCCCCGTTCGGCGCGAGGTTGCCGCGCAGAACGCGCAGCCCGGCGGCCGGTTTCACCGGATCGTCGAAGGAATGGATCACGTCGCGGTTGAAGCATTCCGCGCCCTCATAGTGGGCCGAGATGTCCTTGTTCAGAACGGTGCGGGCCGGGCGCAGATGCGATTTCAACTCGGACAGGACCACCGGCATCCCGCCGGCATAGCAGAAATCCTCCATCAGGTATTTGCCCGAGGGCATGCAGTTGACCAGCAGCGGAATGTCCGAGCCGATCTCGAAATCCTGCAGGGTCAGGTCCACGCCCACCCGACCGGCCAGCGCCAGCAGGTGCACCACGGCGTTGGTGGATCCACCCACCGCGGCATTGGCCAGGATGGCGTTCTCAAACGCCGCCTTGGTCAGAATGTCCGAAGGTTTGAGGTCTTCGTCCACCATCTCGACGATGCGCTTGCCGGTCATGTGCGCCAGCGCCATGCGACGGGCATCGACGGCGGGCAGGGCGGCGTTTGTGGGCAGGCTCATGCCCATCGCCTCGACCAGCGACGCCATGGTCGAGGCCGTACCCATGGTCATGCAGACGCCCTTGGACCGGCTCATGCCGGATTCGGCGTTCATGAAATCCTGCAAGGTCATCTCGCCGGCGCGCACGGCTTCCGAGAACTTCCATACATCGGTGCCCGAGCCGATATCCTTGCCGCGATACTTGCCGTTCAGCATCGGCCCGGAACTGACCACGATCGTAGGCAGATCGACCGAGGCCGCGCCCATCAGCTGGCCCGGCGTGGTCTTGTCGCAACCACCCAGCAGCACCACGCCGTCGATGCCATAGGCGCGGATCGATTCTTCGACATCCATGGCCAGCAGGTTGCGGAACAGCATGGCGGTGGGCTTCATCTGGGTTTCGCCCAGCGACATCACCGGGAATTCGACGGGAAAGCCGCCGGCCTCCCACACGCCGCGCTTGACGCCTTCGGCCAGGTCGCGCAGGCCTGAATTGCAGGGCGTCAGCTCGGACCAGGTGTTGCAGATGCCGATGATCGGGCGCCCGTCGAACGCATGATCGGGAAAGCCCTGGTTCTTCATCCACGACCGATGGATGAACCCGTCCTTGTCGAGCTTGCCATACCAATGCTGTGAGCGGCGTTTCTTGGTCATTTGCGGGGCCCTTTCAAGCGGCTTTGGCGGGCTGGCACCAGTCGGGCAGCCAGTCGGCATGGGCGGTCAGCAGGTCACTGACCAAGTTGCGGATCTGGCGCAGGTCCAGTTCGGCGGCGGTGTGCGGGTCCATCATGGCGGCGTGATAGATGTGTTCGGGGTTTTCCTCGACCAAGGCGCGCACGGTAAGTTCCTGCACGTTGATCTGGGTGCGCATCAGGGCGACCAGCTGCGGCGGAATGTCGGTGACGACCGAGGGCTGCACGCCGTTGCTGTCGACCAGACAGGGCGTTTCGACCGCGGCGCCCGGCGGAAGCTGCGGGATCTGCCCGGTATTGGGCAGGTTGCCATAGGCGACGTACGGCGTGTCGGTGACGATTGCGTTCATCAGGTCGGCAGCGAACTCGTGGCTGCGGATCACCTCGATGTCGCGCCCGTCGGTCAGGGTCTTGGCCTGTTCTTTCCAGTTGGCGACCTGCTCTTCGCATCGGGTGGGATATTCGTCCAGCGGGATCTGGAACTGGTCGATCAGGTCCTGACGCCCATCCTTGATGAACCACGGGACGTACTCGGCCAGGTGTTCCGAGCTTTCGGTGCAGAAATAGCCCAGGTGATCCATCACCTCGTACCGCACCTTGTTCGGGCAGCGCGGCATCAGCAGCGGCGCCTTGGGCAATTGGCCCGCGTGATAGCCCCGGCGCAGCGCCGGATACAGGTCGCGGCCCTGATGTTCGAGCCGCAGGAAGAAGGCCACGTGGTTCACGCCGGCAACGCGATAGCGGATTTCATCCTTGGGCAGGTCGAGGTCATGGGCCAGTTCCTCGACCGTGTTCTGGACCGAGTGGCACAGACCGACCTGTTTCAGCGCCGGGAACCGTTCGGCCAGCGCCCAGGTGTTGATGGCCATCGGGTTGACGTATTGCAGCAGCGTGGCATCCGGGCACAGCTGCGCCATGTCGCGGGCCACATCCCACAGGACAGGCACGGTGCGCAGGCCGCGCATGATGCCGCCTACGCCCAGCGTGTCGGCTATGGTCTGGCGCAAGCCATATTGCTTGGGGATCTCGAAATCGGTGACGGTGCAGGGTCTGTAGCCGCCGATCTGGAAAGCCGTGATGACGAAATCAGCCCCGTCCAGCGCCGTGCGGCGGTCGGTGTGGGTGGACACGGTCGCGCCGGTCCCGACCGAGCGGATCATGGCGCGTGCGACGGTTTCGCTCTCGGCCAGACGCTCGGGGTCGATGTCCATCAGGGCAAAATGGCTGTCGGCCAGCGATGGGGTCAGCAGGGCGTCGCCCACGATGTTCTGCATGAAAATCGTGGAACCTGCACCGATGAAGGTGATCTTGGTCATGACTGTAAACCTTGACTAGGCGTTATTTTACGGCACCGAGGGTCAGACCCGCGATGAAGTGTTTCTGCATCAGAAAGAACATGGCCACCGGCGGCAGGGCCGCGACGATCGAGCCGGCACTCATCAAGTGATAGGCGGCGCGGAACTGCGCGTTGAAGCTGGTGATGCCGGCGGTGACGGGTTGGCTCTCGGCCCCCTGGGTCAGCACGACGGCCCAGAAATAGTCGTTCCAGATGAAGGTGAAGATCAGCACGCTGAGCGCGGCGATCGCGGGCTTCATCAGCGGCAGGACGACGTACCAGAAGATGCGCCATTCGCTGATGCCCTCGACCCGGGCGGCCTCGATCAGCTCGAACGGCAGGGCGCGGATGAAGTTGCGCATGAACAGGGTGCAGAACCCCGTCTGGAACGCGATGTGGAACAGCACCAGGCCGGTTTTCGTGTTGTAGAGCCCCAAGTCCAGCGTCAGGTCGCGCACCGGCACCATAAGGATCTGGAAGGGTACGAAGTTGCCCGCCACGAACATGAAGAAGATCCACAGGTTCGACTTGAACTTGTAAATCCCCAGCGCAAACCCGGTCATGCAGCTGAGCGCCACCGCGCCGATCACCGTGGGAACCGTGATTAGGAACGAGTTCAGCAGATAGCGCGGCATGTCCGAGTTGAAGAACACCTGACCGTAGTTCCTGGCGCCTTCAAAGCTGGAGGGCAGGCCCCAGTAGTTGGCGTTGGTGAAATCCGCCTCGGGCTTGATTGAGAACAGGGCCACGGCCAGCAGCGGGCCGAGCCACAGCAGAAGGGCGATCGGCAGCATCGCCTGATAGGAAATCTGCGCCGCGCGGGGTTGTTTTTCGATCGGTTTGGGAAACATCTCAGTAACCCTTTTCTTCGCGGTACATCGACCACAGGAAGTAGGCGATGAAGCACAGCATGATCAGGAACAGGATCACGGCGATGGCCGCGCCATAACCCATGCGGAACCCGTATTCCGACAAGGCGACCTCGAACATGTAATAGGCCAGCACGCGCGAGGATCCGAACGGCCCGCCCTGTGTCATGATCGAGATCAGGTCGAACGACCGCAGCGCGCCGATGATGGTCACGACAAAGGCGATGAAGGTCGCGGGGCGCAGTTGCGGCAGGATGATATGCCACAGCATCCGCCCGCCCTTGGCGCCGTCCAGCCGGCCGGCCTCGATCTGTTCGGGGTCCACGGCGTTCAGGCCGGTCAGGTACAGGATCATGCAATAGGCGGTCTGCGGCCAGAGTCCCGCGAAAATTATGCCGTAGGTGACGAAGCGCTCATCCCCCAGGATGTTCACAGGGCCCAGCCCGAACCAGCTGAGAAACTCGTTGAGCAGGCCGA